>CAZVNK010000093.1:0-9013 GCA_964628115.1 uncultured Ignavibacteriaceae bacterium
GACGCCAACAAATGGTCGATTACCTCGCGCGGTTTCGGCGGTCGTTTTGCCAATAAACTGCTGGTGCTGATTGACGGACTTTCAGTATACACCCCGTTGTTTTCCGGGGTTCTCTGGCAACAACTCAATCCCGTGGTGGAGAATATCGACCGCATTGAGGTAATCCGAGGGCCGGGTGCGAGTTTATGGGGCGCCAATGCCGTCAACGGCGTCATCAATATCGTGACCAAACATGCCCGCGATACCCAGGGGGGGTATCTCAAGACCGGGTACGGCACCGAGGACAAGGGATTCATCGGTTTTCGCTATGGCGGCCATATCAAAAAGCAGTTGAATTACCGTTTGTATTTCAGAGGATTCAATCGGGATGATCTGGTGGATAGTCACGGTCATGACGCCTATGATGAATGGGATTATCAGGGCGGCGGATTTCGTCTGGATTGGCAACAATCGCCTCGTGACGCCCTGACGCTGATCGGCGGGGGTACCCATAGCAAAGCCAAGCACGTATTGAAAAGACTGTATGAAGGGATTGAGGATGAATTCCTGGAAGTCAAAACCGAATATGAGCAGACGGATGCCACGATAATCGGAAAGTGGACTCACACGATGTCGCCGGAGTCCGAATTGACGTTTCAGACCTATTACCATTTCTCGGAATACATCGATCCCACGACAACGTTTCGATTGCATATTATCGATGCCGATTTTCAGCATCGTTTCAAACTCCTGCCGCGCCATGAACTGATCTGGGGAGGCGATTCCCGTCATGTTCTGTGTCGAAACGACAGAAAATTCGCGACATCAATCACCAATGACAAGCGTACGGATTATTTATACAGCGCCTTTGTTCAGGATAATATTACCCTGATTCCCGAACGGTTTTCGATGACGGTCGGCTCCAAATTCGAATACAACAGCTATACCGGTTTTGAATATCAGCCCAATGCCCGAATGTGCTGGCGTCCGCACGAACGCCATTCTCTGTGGGCGGCCGTATCCCGGGCGGTTCGAACGCCGTCGATTGTTGAATCGAGTGTTCGCTTTAACCAGATGGTTTTTCCGCCCGATCCACATGATCCCGACGGCATGCCGGTTTTAATCAGCATGCTGGGAAACGAGGATCTTCAATCGGAAATCCTCGTCGCTTATGAATGCGGATACCGCGTTCAGCCGGTGTCGTCGCTTTCATTCGATCTGGCGTTGTTTTACAACGACTATGATCGTTTGCGCGATTTTGTCATGGGCGAGATGTACGAGGAGGAAGAACCCGGGCCGACTCACCTGGTAGTTCCGTATCAGGCGGAGAATCCGATTGCCGGTGAAGCTTACGGTGCGGAACTGGCTACGACCTGGGATATTTCCGACTGGTGGCGAATACGAGCGACATACTCTCACCTGGAAATCGATCTCTGGTTAAAAGAGCCGGTCGTTGCCATGGATTATCCGATTCTCGATGGAGAAAGCCCGCAGAACCAGGCGTCACTGCGTTCATCCATCGATATCACGCCGTCAATTGCCTGTGACCTGGCGGTGAGATACGTGGGGTGCCTGAAAAAACTCGACATCGATGAATATATAAGCGCCAATGCCCGGGTGGCCTGGCAAGTGGAAAAGCACGTAACCATATCAGTTGTCGGGAACAACCTGTTTGAGAAACAACATCAGGAATATTCTCCTGAATATGTTGACATGCGATTGTCTGAAATCCAGCGGTCGGTGACCGGTACGGTAGAGATTAGTTTTTAATGATATCAGGGAGCATTCGGTGAAATCTATCAGACGACCGGACAAGACCAATGTCGCTTCGCATCGGGCGACATGTCTGTGGATATATTGCGCTCTTCTGGTTTTTTGCCTGACTGCCGTATCGGATGCGCATCAACTCTCAGCATACGATGTCAAAGCCGCTTATGTTTACAATTTCGCCAAATTCGTGGACTGGCCGGTGGATGTTTTTCCAGATGATTCATCACCCGTGCGGATCGGGATTTTCGGAAACACGGACTTCGCCGATGTTCTGGAAGAAACGGTGAAAGGGAAAACGGCCTACGGACGACAGCTTGAAATCATTGCGGTAACCGATGACACGCAGATGGCGGAATTGCACATTCTGTATTTTACTCATGAAACGGATGATCGGTACGCTGAATTACTGGACACGCTTCAGGGACAGTCGCTGTTGACCATCGGCGAATGCGATCGGTTTGCCGTTGCAGGCGGAATTATCAATCTGTTCACGGAAGACAACAAGGTTCGGTTCGAAATCAATCCGGCGGCGGCTCGCCGGGCCGGATTGACCATCAGCTCACATCTGTTGAAACTGGCAAGGATCGTTCCCGATTCATCTTCCGAGGAGGGGCGTTGAGATGATATCCCTCCGCAACATCTCCATCAAGCACAAGCTGACCGTGATTATTCTTCTGGTGACGGGTTTTGTTCTGTTGCTGACCAGTACCACGTTCGTGGCGTATGACCGCATTAATTACAAATATGAAATCGTGCGATTCATCGATAATGTTGCCGAAGTGATCGCTATCAACTGTACCGCGGCAATTGCCTTCAACAATCCCGCGGACGCCGAGGAGATTCTGTCTTCGCTGGCCACATTGCCGTTTATCATGTCAACCACGGTGTATGCCAACGACGGCAGTGCCTTTGTCTTTTATGCCAAAGACGATTCCCTGTCAAGCTATCAGCCGCCGCCGATCGATGACACGGGATTGGTTATGTATGAAAACTCACTGACATACGCGCGATATATTGTTCTTGACGGAGAAAACATTGGTATCGTAAGAATTGAGGCGAGTCTTCATGGATTGCACGATCGCTTGAACCGTTATATCGGCATTGTCGCGGTGTTCGCCATAACGGCGCTGGTCATCGCCTTCGGTATCGCGGCTCGCCTGCAACGGGTCATCTCCGAACCGATTTTGCATCTGACGCAACTGGCGCGAGTGGTCACCGAGAAAGAGGATTACACGGTCCGCGCCGAGAAAATGGGCAGTGACGAAACCGGCTTTCTGATCGACAGTTTCAATGACATGCTGGCCAATATTCAGTATCGCGATGACGCCCTCCAGAAGGCGCATGACAAGCTGACCGAATGGACCCAGCAACTTCAGATCGAGCTGGTGGAGCGAAAAAGGGCGGAGGATCGTATTACGAAATCGCTTCGTGAAAAGGAAGTCCTGCTTAAGGAAATCCATCATCGGGTAAAAAACAACCTGCAGGTGATATCCAGTCTGCTGAGTCTGCAGTCACGGAATATACTGGACCCGAAAGCGCTGGATATGTTTACGGAAAGCCGGCACCGGGTGCGATCCATGGCGCTGATTCATGAGAAATTGTACCAATCACAGAACTTGTCCCTGATTGATTTTTCCGAATATACGCGTAATTTGACCGCCTATTTATGTCGTAGTTACGCCGTCGATTCCGGGCGGATCAGCATGACGGTGGATGTTAAAGACATTTTTCTCGGTATCGACACCGCCGTTCCGTGTGGACTTATACTGAATGAACTCGTGTCCAACAGCCTCAAACATGCCTTTGCGGCCGCCGATACGGGGGAAATCGCAATCCGATTGCATCATAAGGAAAACGGAACCATTCAGTTGACGGTAAGTGATAATGGGCGAGGACTGCCGGCGAATTTGGATTATCGAAATACCGAATCGCTGGGCATGCAACTGGTGACCACACTCACCGGCCAGCTCAAGGGAACGATTGTGCTCGACCGCAGTGGCGGCACCACGTTCCGATTGACGTTTGAAGTTTAATATCTTGCAATAAAGGGAGACCTGGCAATGACAAATTTGAACATAATGGTTGTCGAAGATGAAAGCATCATTGCTATGGATATCAAAGACACCCTACTGCGGCTCGGCTATCAAGTGCCGGCGGTGGTGGCCACGGGCCGTCAGGCTGTTTTCAAAGCGGGGGAGTGCAAGCCCGATTTGATTCTGATGGATATTCGTCTGCGCGGTGATATGGACGGCATCGAGGCCGCCGAGCAAATCAAAAGCAAGTATGCCATTCCGATCGTGTTTTTGACGGCGTATGCCGACGGGGACACCCTGCAACGAGCCAAAATCACCGAGCCGTACGGCTACCTGATGAAACCGTTCGAAGAGCGGGATTTGCATACGACCGTGGAGATGGCGCTGTATCGTCATCACATGGAATTGAAACTCCGTGACAGTGAACGGTACCTGGAAGCGACGCTTACCGAAATCGTAGAGGCGGTGATCGCTACCGATAACGGTGCGAAAATACGGTTTATCAATCCTGCGGCGGAACGGTTGATGGGGATCGAGGCTGAAGCCGGTCTCGGCAAGAAACTGGATGATTTGTTCTCTATTCACGATCGCAAGGAAGATTATATCTGCGTGGACATTCTGGAACAGGTTTTGCGCGACGGACAAATCTATGCGACGTCCGACGAAACGATTGTCAGTGACATGCAGGGTAACGAAATTCCGATCTCCGGAACGGTGGCGCCGATTCAGGATGAGCACGGCGTCCGCAATGGTGTCGTCGCGGTGTTTCGCGATATATCAAATCGTCAACGGGCGCAACTGCAGTTGCGTGAATCCGAGGAACGGTTCCGACGGCTGTTCGACTATGCCCCGGATGCATATTATCTGATGGATGCCGAGGGGCGGTTTATCGACGGAAATACGACCGCCGAAAAGATGATCGGATATGACAAGAAGGAAATCATCGGCAGGCGTTTCTTTGAGACGACTTTGCTTTCGGCAGAGGATACCGAGATTGCGAGCGAGATGTTACGGGAAAGCCTGTCCAACAGGATTGCGAGTCCCACCGAGTATACCCTGCGTCACAAAGACGGCAGGAATATCGACGTGGAAATCAGAGTCGTCCCGATTATGGTTGAAGACAAGGTGATGATTTTGGGAATCGCCCGCGATATTACCGAACGCAAACGAACCGAAGCGGCTTTGCGGGAAAGTGAAGAACGCCTGCGACAGGTGATCGATTTGGTTCCGCACATGATTTATGCCAGGGATCACGAAGGACGATTCATTCTGGCCAATCGAACCGTCGCGGAAATCTACGGGATTACACCGCCCGACATTATCGGGAAGAAACTGGACGATCTGTCCGGAAACAAGTCGGAGGCATCACAATTTCTCAAGGATGACCGGGAAGTTATCGGATCCGGAAGCCCGATTTTTATTCCCGAGGAAAGACTCACTTATCCGGACGGTTCGGCGCATTATTTGCAAACCAGCAAAATTCCGATCCGGTTTACCGGGCAACCGGAGTCGGCCGTACTGGGTGTGTCCGTCGACATTTCCGAACGCCGGATGGCGGAATCGGCGCTACGGAAGTCCGAGGAAAAACTGCGGGCGATTATCACCAATACGCTTGACGTGTTTTATTCCTATACGGCAGACGGAATCGTGACGTATATCAGTCCCCAGATTTCCTGTTTCGGATATGCTCCCGAAGACGTCGTTGGACGTCATACCAGCGAGTTTATCTACCCGGAGGACCGCGAATATTTCTATGAATGCCTGAAGAGGATATTCGAAACCGGCGATGAGTTTCCGATTGAGTTTCGCTTCCTGGGCAGGGACGGAACCGTGTATTATGCCGAGGAAAGAGGCAAGGTCATTCGGGAGCGCGGCCGAGTCGTTCGAGTGACGGGTGTATTGCGTGATATTACGGAGCGGCACCGGACAGAGGAGACAATACGTCGCAACGAGGAAAAATACCGCTCCATCTTCCACAATTTCCTTGATGTATATTACGAAGCCGATATGAACGGCATCATGATAACCCTGTCGCCCTCTTTTGAAACGGCCCTCGGTTATAAGGTCGAGGAGGCCATCGGTCGACCGGTTACCGATTTTTACCACGATCCGAATACCAGAGGCCAATTGTTGAAGGTGCTGGCGGAACACGGCCACGCAAATGACTATGAGATTGTTCTCAAACACCGTGACGGATATCCCATACCCGTGTCGGTCAATACCAAAATCGTACACGATGCGGAGGGCAAGGCGATTATGGTGCAGGGGGCGTTTCGTGACATTACCGAACGTAAACGCACCGAGAAACAACTGCGCAGTCATCTGGTGGCGATGGAAAACGTCAGCGAGGGAATGGCGCTTCATGATAAAGACGGCGTGTTTACTTATCTTAACCAGGCTCATGCGGACATCTACGGGTACAATTCACCGATCGAACTACTCGGCAAAGGCTGGCATGTCCTGTATGATGAAATCGAGTTGCAGAGGCTAACGACGGAAATTATGCCATTGGTTTTTAAAACGGGAAGCTGGACCGGAGAAGCGATCGGAAAGCACAAGGACGGGAGTTTGTTCCCGCAGGAGCTTTCACTGGCGATTCTTGACGATGGCGGTATGATCTGTGTCGTGCGGGATATTACCGAACGCAAACATGCCGAAGAACAACGGCAAAAACTGCAGGAGCAGTTGGAAAAAGCCGAGCGCATGAAATCACTGGGGATACTGGCCGGCGGTGTGGCGCATGATCTGAACAACATGCTGGGCCCGCTGGTGGGATATCCTGAACTCATTCTTCGGAAACTGCCGGATGACAGCCCCGTTCGCAAACAAGTACAGCGTATCGGCAATGCCGCCAGGGACGCCGCCGACGTGATTCAGGACCTGCTTACCCTGGCGCGTCGCGGACGCTATGAGATGACGCCACTCGATGTCAATGAGGTGGTGCGCGGCTATCTGGATTCTCCCAGTTTCGTCGGTCTTGTGGAAAACCGACCTGATGTCACCGTGGAACAACACTTGCATGATGACCGGGGAGCGATCCAGGGTTCCGTCCCGCACTTGTCGAAAGTCGTCATGAATCTGATCGTCAACGCTTTCGATGCCATGCCGAACGGTGGTACGCTGACGATTATCACCGAACAGGTCAATCTCCAGAAATGCCCGGTCGAATCCGATAAGTTCGAACCGGGACCGTACATCGTGCTTCGCGTTCGTGATACCGGGATGGGAATCGCGCCCGAGGATTTGAATCGCATATTCGAACCGTACTACTCCAACAAGAAAATGGGCGCCAGCGGCAGTGGTTTGGGATTGTCGGTGGTGTACGGTATCGTCAAGGATCACAAGGGGCTGTATAATATCAAATCCGTGGTGGGCGAAGGTACCGAATTCATTCTGTATTTCCCGGTCAGCGGGGAAATAACCGATGATGATGCCACACCGGATAATAATATCGGTGGTCGTGAGTCGATCCTCATTGTCGATGATGTCGCCGAGCAAAGAGAGATTGCGGTAGATTTGTTATCGTCGCTCGGATATCACGTGAAGGCCGTTGCGAATGGTCATGAGGCCGTTGCTTTCGTGAAAGAGCATTCGGTTGATTTGCTGGTACTGGACATGATTATGGAGCGCGATTTTGACGGACTGGATACGTATCGAGAGATCGTGTCTCATAATCCCGGCCAGAAGGCGATCATTATCAGCGGTTTTTCGATGACCGATCGGGTGCGGGAGATGCAGAAACTCGGCGCCGGCGCCTATATCAGGAAACCGTTTACACTGGATGTCCTCGGCAATGCGGTGCGGGAATCATTGAATGTCTCGGTGCCGGTAAAAACGGTGTAGGATATAGTCGTTCTTGATTGCCGGTATTGTCGGATGTTGGTAAGGTCGTTGTCAATCTGTCGACGACATGTCATAATATATTTCAATTAATGCTTGAGTTTTTCAACTCCGGTCTTATCATGTACTACAACTCAAAGTATGCGGTAATATTTCGCCGGGATGATAATTGTCATGCCCGGAACCGGAGGCATATTGTTCGAAAACGGCGAAAACGATCTGAAATCACTGATTCATGATACGAATCATTTCTGTGTTATCGATATCGGCAGTACCACGACCAAAGTGCTTTTATTTCGAAAGGAAGGGGAGTGGCGGTTTTACCGTGAGGAAAAACCGACCACCGTGGAAAAACCGTATGAAGACGTGACAATCGGGGTGGTCAATGCCCTGCGTGATCTTGAGAAGACCGTCGGAGTGAAACTGCTTGACGGCGATATCCCCTGTGTTCCCTGTCTTTCCACGTCGAGCGCCGGCGGAGGACTGGCGATTGTCGTGGCCGGTCTGGTCAGCGAGGTGACCACGCGAAGCGCCGAACGGGTTGCGATGGGAGCCGGGTGTATTGTTCAGGAAATTCTGGCGCTTGACGATCGGCGCACACCATATAAAAAAGTCGAATTACTGAAAACGCTTCGACCCGACATGTTGCTGTTGGCGGGGGGATTCGATGGCGGCGCGATCAACGGTCCCGTTTTTCTGGCGGAGTTGTTTCGGCAGGCGGGACTGCGACCCAAACTCACCCGTCAGGGAAAACTTCCCGTTATATACGCCGGCAATGAAGGGGCCGGCGATTATGTCAGGGAAGTTCTCGAAGGCGAATTTGTTCTGTACCGGGTTCCCAATATCAGGCCATCCAGTAAAAAGGAAAATCTCGAACCGGCGCGGAATGCCATCCATGAGGTGTTCATGGAACATGTCATGTCGCGAGCACCGGGTTATGACACTTATCGTGAATGGGTCAGCGCAACACTTCTGCCGACACCGGCGGCGGTGGGGAAGATTCTCGCCCTGGTGTCGCGCGATATGAAAGCCCGCCTGCTGGCCGTTGATATCGGCGGAGCCACCACCGATGTCTTCACCGCCGACAACGGACGGCTGTTTCGCACGGTCAGCGCCAATCTCGGAATGAGTTACAGTATTCTCAATGTCGTGCGTCAGGCCGGTATCGACACGATTCATCGTCCGATCGATTTTGAAATCAGTCGTGAAGCATTGTTGGATCACATCGGAAACAAATACCTGCAACCGACTTCTCTTCCCGCCGACCGCAAGGGAACCGTCATCGAGTGCGCGGTCGCATCCGCCGCGATTCGCGAAGCCGTAAAAGATCACTTTCGGGTGTTGGAAGGCGTGGCGCTGAGCCGTACCGAGGAGGAACTGGGCTGGGATAT
>CAZVNK010000094.1:0-5371 GCA_964628115.1 uncultured Ignavibacteriaceae bacterium
GGTGCGATCGACCTCGTCCCCGGTGGGAAGATCGTCGGGCGAGTCGGCATCGAATGTCTCCATCCTGTTGATACTCATGCCGTCGTCGCAGATCCCCGAACAATAAACCGAAAGCCGGGCATAGGATTGGCCGGTTTCGATTTTGGCGCCGTCGGAATCGACAAAATAACGATTGTCGTTGGTCAGCGACAGGCGGACTCCCGACGTTTGCACTTCGGAATGATCCTTGAAAAGTGAACTCCATTCGGCAAGTCTGGCTTTCCAGTGTTCGACGTCGATAGATTCATGAGCCGTTTCTCCGATGAATACTTCGGCGGTCTCACGGGAGAAGTCGGCCGACGTGTCCTCTTTTTCCACCAGTACCTGCTGATTGGTTTTTACTTTGGTATAGCGTTCCAGTGCGTTTTTATAAGCTTCGTCGGTGTTTTCCCAAATAATGGTGCGGACGGCCAACTCGTCGTCATTAAGGGGAAGCCGCGCGCCTCCCGCACCGTAAAAGCGGGAATAGTCGTATTCACCACGGATTTCATGGGTGTTATCGAGGGTGAAATCGCCGACCCGGCAGTCGATGTCCAGAGATCGCCGGCGACTCCGATCGTTTCTTTCAATTGCGCCGTATGAGGCCGACAGGTTGTGTTTTTCAACATCGCAGACCTGATAACTTAAATAATACAGAGGGATTTCATCGGCCGTGTGCAGAGCCGAGAAAGAGCGGTCAAGTTCGGTTTTCATGGCGGTCAACAGGGGCGACTGCTCGGCTGAGAAAGCCGGGAGAGTGGCCAGTAACGCCAGAATGAATACCGCAACCGGTTTCGCTTTCATCATGGTGATTCCTTTCATGTATTACCATTATTTTGACGTGTGTATTTTCATTGCATTTGCTCATACATAATACGACATCTTCATCGGTGATTCAATGCCGATAGTATGTGAAAACATACGCGATCGGGATTGAGTAGTCAAGAGAGTGAGGGATTTGTATCGTTGCCGTCGGTGGAAGATCGGGTTTTTTTTCGTTTTCTTTGGATTTTTGTTGTTTTAACGTCGCCGGAAAACAATTTTGCCGATAGCGGAGTCGTAGGCTCCGTAATTGAGGGTGAGAATGACAAAGCAATAGTAAGCGGTGTACCAGCCATAAACAGGAGGTCTTAACATGCTGGATAAAATAACCAAGCTGTTGGGCGATGAAGCCAAAAGCCTGCTTGAACACAAGTCAAAGACGATTCCCAAGGCGCAATTGCATCTTCCGGGACCGGATTTTATCGATCGGGTGGTTAGTATCAGCGACCGACCGGTGGGGGTCATGCGGAGTATGCAGACATTGTACAATCACGGCCGTCTGTTCGGAACGGGATATCTGTCGATTCTGCCGGTTGATCAGGGAATCGAACACTCCGGCGGCGCCAGCTTCGCTCCCAATCCGATTTATTTCGATCCTGAAAACATCGTAAAGCTTGCCATCGAGGGTGGTTGCAATGGGGTGGCCTCGACTCTCGGCGTCTTGGGATCGGTGGCGCGTAAATACGCCCACAAAATCCCGTTTGTCGTAAAAATCAACCATAACGAGCTGTTGACCTATCCCAGTACTTTTGACCAAATTCTGTTTGCGTCGGTCGATCAAGCATTTGATATGGGAGCGGTTGCGATTGGCGCGACGATTTATTTCGGCTCGGATACCTGCACGCATCAGATTCAGGAAATCTCGGATGCTTTCGAGTATGCGCACAGCAAGGGGATGATGACGATATTGTGGGCGTATTTGCGTAATCCCGCATTCAAGGCCGACAAGGATTACCATGTCTCCGCCGATCTGACCGGTCAGGCCAATCATCTCGGGGTGACTATTGAGGCCGATATTATCAAGCAGAAACAGCCGGAAAACAACGGTGGATACAAGGCGCTGAAATTCGGCAAGACCAATGACAAGGTTTACAGCGATCTGACCACGGATCATCCCATTGATTTGACCCGCTATCAGGTGATTAATAACTATATGGGACGCGCCGGACTGATCAATTCCGGAGGAGCCTCGGGCAAGAACGATCTCGGCCAGGCGGTTCGCACGGCGGTTATTAACAAACGCGCCGGCGGCATGGGCATGATCAGCGGTCGCAAATCGTTCCAGAAACCGATGAAAGACGGCGTCAAACTGCTGAATGCCATTCAGGACGTGTATCTCTGCAAAGAGGTCACTATCGCCTGATAACACATTGAAATAGACGACCAAAGGCCGATTCAATCCGTTGCGTTTGATCGGCCTTTCTTTTTGCCGTTTTGTTTTTGAGTGATTATTTCTGTTTGTCGATTACTCTGCAGGATATCGGCTTCCCGCCGATAACTGAAGTATGAGTATAAGTATATTCAACGATTGATGATTGGAGATATGGCGGAATTCGATACCAAAGAACTTGACAGAGCCGATGGTCGTATGAAATCGTATGAGCATACCCCGAGGCTGGATGAGACGGAATTTCGGCGGGTGCAGGATGCTCTTCGTGAAAGCGAACTTCGTCTGTATCATATCGTCGAGGGGAACGCCATCGCCACGTTCGTGATCGACGCCGGTCATATCGTAACGCACTGGAACAAGGCCTGTGAGGATCTTACGGGATATCGGGCCGCCGACATGATCGGGTCCGATCAACATTGGCGGGCGTTTTATCGCATTAAAACGCGGTTAATTGCCGATTTGGTGGTGGATCGCCTTCCATTGGAATGCTGGGGCGAAATCAGCGGAGGCGAATACCGCAAGTCGACCGAGTTAGATGACGTGTACGAACAGGAAAGCTTTTTCTCTCATCTCGGCGAACGCGGGAAATGGCTGTATTTCGCGGCCAAGCCGTTAATAAACGACCGGGGAGAGGTCATCGGCGCGGTTGAAACGCTTCAGGATGTCACCGAGCGCAAGTTGGCTTTGCAGGAACTGAAAAAACATCGCGATAATCTCGAGCAATTGGTGCATGAGCGAACGATTCAGCTGGAAATCGCCAATCATCATCTCCAGGCGGAGTTAAACGAGCGCCGTCAGGCAGAGGAACATCTGCGAGCCGCTCATAAGGAATTGACCGCCCAGCAGGCATTACTTCGCAAGAAAAACATGGCACTAAAGGAAATCTTCGAGCAAATCGAACAGCAAAAGATTATAACCGATCAACGGATTCAATCCAATGTCAATAATATCATCGTACCTCTGGTACAAAACCTGAAGCGAATCAGCCGACCGACCGAACGTGAATATTTGCTCCTATTGGAAAACGCCCTGTCGGAAATAGTATCACCGTTTGTCAGCAGACTGGAGGGCGACTGCAATACATTGACACCGCGTGAAATCGAAGTCTGCAATATGATCAAGTCCGGAATGACCAGCAAGGACATCGCCGCCGTTTTGGGTATCTCCGAAAAAACCATCGCCAAACAACGCCACATTATCAGAAAAAAACTGTCCCTCACCAATCAAAAGGTGAACATGGCGGCGTATCTGAGATCTGTCTAAGTCTAACTCGCCGAACGACAACAGCTTTAATATTCATGAGTCCGGTTGCGTCATCGAAACCTGTGGGAATTTTTCCGTATTGAGCTTATATTATAATCAATGATATATGTCGTGTTGGCGGAATTTTGTGAGCAGGCATTATATGGGCATGAACGGAATCATATTTGACGTCAAACGCTACGCCATCCATGACGGACCGGGAATTCGCACCACGGTTTTTCTCAAGGGATGTCCGTTGGATTGCTGGTGGTGTCATAATCCCGAGGGACGAAAAACCGATCCGGAGTGTTTTTCCCGGGATAAAACGCCGGACTGTATTACCGGGCGTGAGATTTCAGTTGATGATATTATGCGTGAGGTGTGCCGGGATATCGTTTTTTACGATCAATCCGGTGGTGGGGTGACATTCTCCGGCGGAGAACCGATGATGCAGATTGAATTTCTATATGAATTGCTGATCGCCTGTCGGCGGGAGGGGATTCATACCGCTCTTGACACCTGCGGATATGCGCCGTCGGGGGATTTCGAGCGAATCGCCGGTTTGGTTGACCTGTTCTTATATGATATCAAACTGATGAACGATGATTTACACCGTAAGTACACCGGGGTATCGAATCATCTCATACTCGATAATCTGAATCGTTTATCCGGAAACGGCAATCGCATTGTCGCGCGCCTGCCGCTGATACCGGATGTGACCGATACGGATGAGAATGTCATCGCCATAGCCGATTTCATGGCAAAAAATAAGACTTTGCGGGAAGTCAGCCTTCTGCCGTATAACAAACTGGGACATGACAAACTTCGGCGGTTTCACCTGCCGGATCGGCTGGGGATCCCGCGCGAGCAGTCACCCGGACGGGTAAAACGTCTGACAGAATTATTTCACGAGCGTGGTATTGCGGTTGGGACAGGAGGGGAGCCGGCATGAATGAACGGATCAGAAAACTGCGGGAGCAAAGCCTGTCGGCGAAACCGTCGATATCGCTCGAACGTGCCCGCCTGTTAACGACGTTTTATGCCGACGACAAGATGGATGATACATCCATTCCCGTGAAACGCGCGCTGGCACTGGCATACCTGCTGGAACACAAAGAGATATGTATTAACGAAGGGGAACTGATCGTCGGAGAACGCGGACCGGCGCCGAAGGCGACGCCGACATACCCGGAAATCTGTATCCATTCCGAACAGGATTTCGACATTCTGGATTCTCGTGAAAAGATATCATTTTCCGTAAGTGCGGAAGATCGTCGATTACAGCGGGATGAGTTAATCCCCTTCTGGACAGGACGTTCGATGCGGGAGAGGATATTTGCGCACGTGTCCGATAAGTGGATTGCGGCCTACAAAGCAGGAGTCTTTACCGAATTTCAGGAACAGCGCGCCCCGGGACATACGGTTCTCGATGATAAAATCTACCACAAAGGATTTGTCGATTTTCAAAACGAAATCAAAGGCAGTCTCGGACGGCTTGATTCGGTTGACGACAATGAAGCCGGGGTTAAAAAAGAGCAATTAACCGCGATGAACATTGCCGCCGACGCCTTGATTCACTATGCCGAACGTCATGCAACGCGTTTGGAACGACTGGCGGCCGATGAAACCGATCCCGATCGCAAGGCGGAATTGAGTGCAATGGCGGCCAATTGCCGTCAGGTTCCGGCGCATGCGCCGAAAACGTTCTGGCAGGCACTGCAGTACTACTGGTTCGTACACCTCGGAGTGATCACGGAGCTAAACACCTGGGATTCATTCAATCCGGGCCACCTCGACCAGCATCCGGGACCCTTTTCCGAGCATGACTTGATCCAGGGCGCGTTGACCCGTGAGGACGCCAAAGAGCTGCCGGAATGCTTTTGGATACAGTTCAACAAC
>CAZVNK010000094.1:5381-8965 GCA_964628115.1 uncultured Ignavibacteriaceae bacterium
TTCACTCCGGGGCGGATGGATCAGCATTTGTATCCATTTTCTCGTCGCGAAATCGCGGAAGGGACTCTTACCGAGGAACGCGCCCGTGAGTTGTTGCAGTCGTTCTGGATCAAGTTCAACAATCAGCCCGCGCCGCCGAAGGTCGGCGTGACGGCGCAGGAAAGTAATACGTACACCGATTTTTGCTTGATCAATCTCGGAGGGGTGACGTCGAGCGGCGAAAACGCCACCAATGAATTGACCTATATGATACTCGATGTGATCGAAGAGATGCGTCTGCTTCAACCCAGCTCAATGGTACAAATCAGCAAGAAAAGCCCCGACCGCCTGTTGCATCGTGCGCTGAAAATTATCAAGACCGGCTACGGGCAACCGTCGCTGTTCAATACCGACGCTATCATTCCCGAAATGCTAAGGCAGGGCAAGGACCTGATCGACGCCCGCAACGGCGGCGCCAGCGGTTGTGTGGAGACCGGGGCGTTCGGAAAGGAAAGCTATATTCTCACCGGGTATTTCAATCTCACGAAGGTGCTGGAAATCACGTTGCATAACGGTGTCGATCCGCAAACCGGAAAACAAATCGGAATTGCCACCGGCGATCCGTCCGGGTTTACGTATTTCGACGAGTTATTCGCCGCGTTTCGACTGCAGTTGAAACATTTCATCGATATTAAAATCGAAGGCAATCGCATTATCGAGCGTCTTTGGGCACAACATCTGCCCGCGCCTTTTCTTTCGATCCTCATCGACGATTGTATTGCCAATGGCCGCGATTACAATGACGGCGGTGCGCGTTATAATACGTCATACATTCAAGGCGTCGGGTTGGGATCGGTAACCGATTGCCTGACCGCTATCAAGTATCATGTCTTCGATAAAGGCACTTTTGATATGACAGTATTGCTGACCGCGCTGGGCAGTAATTTTACCGGGTATGAATCTATGCAAAAGCAGTTTCGCCTGCATACTCCCAAGTACGGCAATGACGATGATTATGCCGATGATATCATGCGGCGCGTGTTTGAAAGCTATTTCATGCTTGTCGACGGGCGTCCCAATACGAAAGGCGGGCATTTCCGTATCAATCTGCTTCCGACCACCTGTCATGTGTATTTCGGCAGTGTGATCGGGGCTATGCCGGACGGTCGCTCGGCAGGGGAGCCACTGTCGGAGGGGATTTCGCCGGTACAGGGCGCGGATCGTCGCGGACCGACCGCGGTTTTAAAATCGGCGGCGAAAATCGACCATTTACGAACCGGCGGGACACTGCTCAACCAGAAATTCACGCCACAGATGCTGGATTCCGATGATAACTTAAAAAAACTGGGACATCTGATTCGGGCCTATTTTACCATGGATGGGCATCATATTCAGTTTAATGTCGTGAGTGCCGAGACACTGCGCAAAGCCCAGGAAAGGCCGGATGAGTACCATGACCTGATCGTACGGGTGGCCGGTTACAGTGATTATTTTGTCGATCTCGGGAGTGACCTTCAAAATGAGATTATTCGCAGAACCGAACAGGGAGTGAACTGAGACCGGCGGTTCTGCGACGTATTATATATGTCTGCAACATACAACGATAAGTCGGCGGATTGAAGTGTCGCTTTTTCCTGCCGACAATTGAAGAAAGAGCTGATACCGGCGAATTACAAATGTTAAGACTCTTATATAATCTGATACTGCTATTGGTGTTGGGACTAATTGCCCCAATTCAGGCTTGTGCCCAGGGGTCGATTTACGGGGCGGTGACCAACAGCGATGAGTCAACACCCGCCAACGGCGAAATCACTTTCTTCGGTTTCTTGAATAATACCGACAATGAAATCCGAACCGAGCAATCATTTGGCGCGGGGTATGATCTCGGCAACTGGTATGATGATTTTCAGAATTTTCTGGATGAATCCCCCGGAATGCCATATACCTATCGGTTTTTTAATATTGTCAACGGCGAGGGCTCCGTATTGAATGGTTTCGTTCCGGTTAATTCCTTTCACAATGAGGATATATCGCTCGTGACGGTATCATGGCCGAATCGTCCGTTGGGTTTGATCGGCCGGACGGTGTCGGATTTTCAGGCAGTCCTGTATTGGGATAGTGTCCCGGATATGTCCTGGCATGTGTATCGTCGTTTTTCATCGGCCGAGGGATCGTTTTTCAGAATCGACGATCCGCCGGGATCGCTTACCAATCCGGGTATTTCAACCGGTTTTTTTATTGATTTCTCAACTGATGGAAGCAGTTTTTTTGATTACATAATTATACCTGAAGATGATGTCGGTATGCTGGGGCCGCATAGTGAAGTCATTACTATTGATGCCGGTGATATTATGGCGCCGGAAATAACGACAATCGAGCCGAATACCGGGCCGGATTCAGGGGGAACGGCTGTAATTATCACCGGGATCGGCTTTGACCTGTATGGCGTTTCCGCCTATATCGGAGAAAACGAACTGACCGATATCGCCGTTATTTCACCTTTTGAAATTTCCGGTCTCACACCGGCAGGTGACGTAGGGAAGGCCAACGTTCGCGTGGTCAATCTCACATCGGGATTGTCTTCGAATATTCTCTCCAATGCCTACATCTATACCGGCAATGTGCCGCCGATTTTGCATCAGGTAGGCGACAAAGGCGCCTGGGTGAATGAAGCATTGACCTTTGATATTACCGCAACCGATCCCGATGGCGACGCCGTGACGTTGACGGCGGAAAATCTTCCTCCCGGAGCGGACTTTGTCGATAACGGCTGGGATGAAATCAGGGAGAAGTATTTCGGGACGTTTACCTGGACACCGGGAAGTGAACAAATCGGGGTGTTTGACAGCGTCCGTTTTGTCGCGACAGATCAAGACGACAGTACCGATGCATATATCACGATAACGGTCACTGACGGCAATTATACCTGTGCGGATGTCAACAATGACGAGGATGTCAATCTTCTCGATATTCTGTATTTGATCAGATACATATATGTCGACCCACCCGGCCCCGCGCCGGTGCCGTTACAATCCGGCGATCTCAACGGCGGTGACGGCGACGTTAATTTACTGGATATCCTGTATCTGATCAGCTTTATCTACGGCCAACCACCCGGCCCCGCGCCGGTTTGCCCGTAAGGGGAGCGGATTTTCCTTGTATTGATGAGCCCCCGGCGCTAATCTTGTCTTGTCAAATCGCGCTTCGGCGGTTATACTATGAAAGACATACATCCCGAATAGTAGGTTTTCATAATGAATATATCTGTTTATCATATCTAATGGGAGCGGCTGTGTCATGAAATATAAACTGACAGGATTTTGCCTATTGGCGCTGTTTCTTTTTGGCGCCGTGTCGATTATGGCGGTGGAACGTGCCGGCGAGGATATCAGCTGGCAGGTTATTTCCGGTGGGGGTGTTGTCAATGGAACATCGGCCAATTTCATGGTAAGCGGGACAATCGGCCAGACCGCGGTCGGTTCGGGAAATTCCTCGTCGTACGCCATCCTGCATGGATTCTGGCAGGATTTCGGCCCCGGAAGCGGCAATTGCTGCATGGATTGGGGCATCGCGGGCGACGCAAACGATGATTTCGTCATCAACCT
>CAZVNK010000095.1:0-773 GCA_964628115.1 uncultured Ignavibacteriaceae bacterium
CGCCAGGAAAAACAGCACCACCAGCTTGAACAATTCCGACGGCTGAAACGAAAACGGTCCGAGAAACAGCCAGCGATGCGAACCGTTTCGCGCCGGCATGAAAAATACCAGCGCCAGCAATACCAGCGTTGTCAAAACCACCGGCACCGAATACACCGCGTATTTCTTCAAATCGACTTTCAAAACCACCACCGCCGCCATGAGAGAGATAAACAGCCAGAGCAGTTGCCGTTTGAGAAAATGAAACTGCGAGCCGAACCGGCTTTCGGCCATAACCGACGACGATGAGTACACCATCACCAGGCCGATAATGATCAGCGCCAGGGCGCTGTATAACAACGGTCGATTCATCTTTCCCCTATCGCTCCGCGTTTTCTTTGACCGTGTCGCTGTTGTTGTGTAGCGACGCCACGATTCGTTTGAACGTTTTGCCGCGATGTTCATAGCTGTCGAACATGTCGAAACTGGCGCAGGCCGGCGACAGCAGAACCGTGTCTCCCGGCGATGCCGCCTGAAACGCTCTTTGCACGGCGTCCTCCAAATCCTCCGCGAATTGCGCCGGGAATTCCCGCCCAAGTTCCTCGAACATCTTTTCCCGCGCCTCGCCGATCAAAATAATTTCCTTGATCTTGCCCCGTCCGAACCGAACCAGCGGCTCGTAGCTTGCGCCCTTGTCGCGCCCGCCGGCAATCAGACAAACCGGCGTCTCCACCGAACGCAGAGCGTAGCACACCGCATCGACATTGGTCGCCTTGGAATCGTTGATAACACGG
>CAZVNK010000095.1:783-8181 GCA_964628115.1 uncultured Ignavibacteriaceae bacterium
ATCGTGCCGACGTCCTCCATGCGATGTTCCACTCCGGGAAACGACCGCAGGGTGGCGGCGATGCTGTCCGGCTTGATACCGGCCAGCAGGGCGGCCATACCCGCCGCCGCCGCGTTTTGCAGATTGTGCGGGCCGGGAATACGAATCTGGTTGACGTCGATAATATCGTAACGATTTTCTCCCGCAACGCCGACCAGTGTCCCTCCCCTCTGAAAGACCCCGGTCGGCAAACTGCGGGTGATTGAAAACTGTATTTTCCGCGCATTGGTTTCGATATGGTTTCCGTTCAACACGGAATCGTCGGCATTCAAAATCAGATAATCCGCCGCATCCTGATTGTCGGTTATGCGATATTTGGCAGTCTTGTACCCGTCGAAGTTTTCATAACGATCCAGATGATCCGGCGTGACATTCAAAATCATGGCGATATACGGACGAAATTCCTCGATCAGTTCCAACTGAAAGCTGGAGACTTCGACCACGGCGTACCCGTTGGGTTGAATACTCAACACGGCGTCGGAAAACGGATAGCCGATATTACCGCACACCACGGCATCGACCCCGCCGTCGTTGAGCATCGCGCCGATCAGCGTGGTGGTCGTGGTCTTGCCGTTGGAACCGGTGACCGCGATAATGCGCCCCCGACAGAACCATGACGCCACCTCGATTTCGGAGAATACCGGCAGGCCGTGCTCCATAACCTTTTGTACGATCGGGGCGCTGACCGGAATCCCGGGCGACAGCACGATAAACGACGACTCGAGCAGACGGTCGGAATGCTCGCCGATCTCGTACTCGATATTGAGCGCCCGCAGTTCCGCGATTTCGTCGGCAAGATCGACCGCCGATTTGATATCGGACACGAACGGCGTCCCCCCCAACTGACGAATCAGCCGAGCGACCGCCATCCCGGAACGCGCCATCCCGATAATGCCTATTTTTCTGCCTTCGACTCTTTGGCGTGTTTTCATCGTATCTTCAACGTTGATAAGGTTAATAGCGCAAACAGGGCGCCGATTATCCAGAATCGGGTGACCACCTTGGACTCACTCCAGCCCAGTAGTTCGAAGTGATGATGAATCGGAGCCATTTTGAAGACTCGTTTGCCTCCACGATATCTATATGAAAGAACCTGCAGGATCACCGACAGCGCCTCGATCACGAACACTCCGCCGACAATGACCAGCAGTAATTCCTTTTTTATCATGATCGCAATCGCCCCCAGAACTCCGCCGAGCGCCAGCGCCCCGGTGTCGCCCATGAACACTTCCGCGGGATGGGAATTGAACCAGAGAAAACCGAGTGCCGAACCGACCGCCGCCCCGCAAAATACCGCCAGCTCGCCCGCGCCGGGGATGTATTCGATCTGCAAATACTGCGAAAAGTCAGCGCGTCCCGCGATATAGGTCATCCCCGCAAACGCCACGAAACAAATGCCCGAAAGCCCAATCGCCAACCCGTCGCATCCGTCGGTCAGATTCACCGCGTTCGATGAACCGGTCAAAACGACAATAATAAACGGAATGTACAGAATACCCAGGTTAAGAACGTAATTCTTGAAAAACGGTATCCCGGTGGTGCCGTCGAAACTCGAGTTCGGCGGCAAATAAACCAGAAAAACACCAAAAATCAGACCCAGCATAATCTGGCCGATCAGTTTCTTGCGCGCCACCATCCCCTTGGTCTGATTCTTGATCGCCTTGAGATAATCATCCATGAAACCGATCAGCCCCAGCCAGAACGTCACCAGCAAAGCCATCAGGATAAAATAATTGGTCAGATCGGCCCAAAGCACCGTCGGAATTATGATCGCCGACAGAATAATCACTCCGCCCATAGTCGGCGTGCCTTCTTTGGCCAGATGCGACTGCGGGCCTTCTTTTCTGATCTTCTCTCTCACCTGATGTCGCCGCAGTAATTTGATAAACAGCGGACCCAGAAGTAGCGAAATCAGAATCGCGGTGATCGTGGCGAACGCCACCCGAAACGTGATATACCGGAAGAGGTTGAATCCCGATACATACGTGACCAGTTCCGTGAACAGATGATATAACATATTAATTGTCCCTGAAGGCAGTGCCCTTAAGCAGTGTTATTATCTTTTCCAACGCGATTCCGCGCGATGCTTTCAGGTAGATGATGTCTCCCCGCCTGACATAATCCGCCAAAAATTCACCCGCCTGTTCGGCGGTATCGAAATGCTGGATCTTGGCTTTGTTAAACCCGGTTTGTAATGCCGTTCGCTGAATGTCCTTCGAACGCGGTCCGACCGCCACGATAAAATCAAAACCGAGTACCGCCAGCAACTGCCCCACCTTGCGGTGATACGTTTTCTCCTCGTCGCCCAATTCCAGCATATCCCCGACCACGATCACACTGCGCCGCTCGGCTTGCTCGAAACTGTCGAGATAGCGCCGAAACGACGACAGCCCGGAACTCATCGACACCGGATTGGCATTGTAGCAGTCCGCGATAAGTGTCATCCCGTCGATCCGCTCGATCTCTCCACGGTACGGCGCCAGACTGTATGTCAACGCATTCATATCGTCGTCGGTGATTTCGTACCCGAGTGTTTTGCACGCCGCGTATGCCGCCAGCATATTGTAAATTTGATGATTGCCGAACAGTTTCAATGTCACGCCTTTGCCGTCGATACTCACGACGGGATAGCCGTCCTCGGTAATACCGATCCGCGCGGCCTTGATATCGTTGCCGTCGTCGAGTCCGAACGTGACATAGCGACGGTTATGTCGCTCCGCTTCTGCCATCAACTGACGGTCGTCGCCGTTCAATAAGACCGGCGCACCGGGATTCATCGCCTCTATCAATGTAAATTTCTCTTTGGCCACGTTTTCGACCGTTCCCAGTGTTTCCAGATGAGTCGGCCCAACATTGGTAATGATCGCCAAATCGGGAGAGAGGATTTCCGCCAGACGCGTCATTTCGCCCGGCACGGAAATGCCCATTTCGAAAACGGCGAATTTCGTTTTGGCCGGCATGGTAAACAGTGACAACGGCAAACCATAGAGATTGTTGAAATTCCCCTGCGAACGATAAACCTGTTTCTCTTTGGTTTTGATCATGGCATAGGTCAATTCCTTGGTCGTGGTCTTGCCGTTCGATCCGGTAACCGCGAGGTATTTCGCCTTGACCATATCATGGTACGTCGTTGCCAAACTCAGTAGCGCTTGATGAGTATCCGGGACGATCACGACCGGAACGCGGTCGGACAGTTTGACATCTTTGCGGTTGGCGAACGCCTCGGAAACCACCACGCCGCCGCATTTCTTTTTGATCGCGTCCTTGATATAGTCATGCCCGTCAACGTTCTCGCCGGCAATCGCCACAAACAACTGGTTTTCGACCAGTGTCCGAGTGTCGATCGAAACGCCCTCGAAACGATTTTCGCCGAAACGCTCCTTGTTCAGGTTTCCGTTCACGGTTTCCGCAAGTTTGTTGAAATCGAACGCGATCACGATACGGCTTTCCTCTTATGACCCAACGCCGTCAATTCCGCTCGTACTTCATCGAGGTCGTTGAACGGCTCTCTGGTTGTACCGATTTCCTGATAATCCTCGGCCCCTTTCCCGGCCACCAGCAGGGTGTCGTCGGGACGCGCCATTCGTACCAGTTCCCGAATCGCCTCCTTGCGATCGAGAATAATCTTTTTATGCTCGCCGGGCATTCCCGGTAAAATATCGTCGATGATGCGTTGCGGATCCTCAGTGCGTGGGTTGTCCGACGTGACAATCACGAAATCGCTGTTTTCCGTAGCCGCCTGGCCCATCATCGGTCGCTTTCCGCGATCCCGGTCGCCGCCGCATCCGAATAAAATCAGCAGGCGTCCCCGGGTAATCTCCCGCGCCGATTGACAGAGACGAATAATCGCGTCCGGCGTATGCGCGTAATCCAAAATAACCGCGAACGGCTGACCCATCACTACCGGCTGAAACCGCCCCGGCACCGACGTCGCCGCCTCCAGCGCCGACACGATTTTGTCGACACCGATTCCCAGCGCCAGTCCGGCTGTTGCCGATCCCACCGCGTTGGACAGATTGTACCGTCCCGGAAGATGCAGTCGCACCGGATAAGACTTACCGCGAACCCGCAGGTTGAATTCGGTTACATCGGCCCGCATAACCGCGTCCACGGCGACCACGTCCGCATCCAGTCCCGCAATGGAATACCCGAGTACCGGACATTTCGCGTCGTCCGCAAAGGCCGCGAACTCCGGCGTATCCAGATTCAATACCGCGCATTTGTCATCGCCCGCCAGACGATCGAGAAACGTCTTTTTCACCGCCAGGTATTCGTCCATGGTATGATGAAAATCGAGATGATCACGGCTGAACGTGGTAAACAGCCCGACCTTGAAATCGATATGATCGACCCGGTTCAGCGACAGGGCATGCGACGACACCTCGACCACCCCGTGCGAACAGGTCGCTTCGTACATCTCATACAGCAGGCGTTGCATATCCGACGATTCCGGCGTAGTGCGTTCCGCCTTGTATTTCATGAGGCCGGAATCGTACACCAGTGAACTGACCATCCCGCATTCCACCCCGGACGCCTTCAGCATCTGCGAGATCAAATGCACCGACGTTGTCTTGGCGTTGGTTCCGGTAACACCGCAGATAGTCAGCTTGCGCCCCGGGTAATCATAAAAACGAGCCGCCGCATCCGCCAGTGCCCGACGCGGTGAAGACGTCACGATCACCGGCACGTCGAGTTTCTCATCGCGGTCGCTGATAATGGCCACGGCGCCGTTTTTGAGCGCGACGGAAATAAACTCCCGCCCGTCCCGCCGGTATCCGGGAACGGCCGCGAACAGGTATCCCGGTTTCACCTGACGGGAGTCATAGGCGATTCCCGACACGACCACGTCGTCACGGCCGTGAATCTTCGCGCCTTCAATGGCGTCAGCGATGTCTTTCAGACGTACGTCCACGTATTTTCCTATCCCACACCGCAAACCAGGCGGCATCTGGTCTGTTTATTGACAGCGGTTCCGGCGCGAGGGTACTGCCTCTTGACAAAACCGCTACCGACAATTTCAAATGCAAGTCCCTGTTGGGTGAGAACCGAGAGGGCTGTCCGCAAATTCAGGCCCGTCAGGTCGGCCATGGTGGCACTACTGTCCGCCACCAAGACGGCAACCCGGCCGTCACCGACATACTGGCGCGACGACGGCGGATACTGCCACTCTATTATACCCTCATCGCGGTCGGTCGAAAGCGTGATTCCCTTCTTTTCCGCGATTTTCCGCGCAAAAGCCAAATCGCACCCGACAAAATTCGGGACTTCTCTGATTTGATCGTCCATATCCCCCGCGATCAACTGCGCGCCGGGAAGCAAATACTCCGAATGCGCCACCGCGTATCGCTCGGCGATATTTTTAAACGCCGGCCCGGATGTGTACCCGCCGTAATGAATCGGCTCGGGCTGATTGATAACGACCACTCCCGCGATACGCGGATCGTCCGCCGGGAAAAAGCCGCCGAACGTGGCGATAAATTTATTCTTTTTGTATCCCCCGTTGACCAGATCGGGGATTTCCGCCGTGCCGGTTTTGCCGGCCAGCGCAATAATATCCGACTTGGCCGGTTTGGCGGTTCCGCGCTCCACCACTCCCTTCATGAACTCGTGCAGAATCTCCGCGCTTTTTTCTTTCATCACCCGCGCGACTTTCTGGGTGCGGTTCTTGCGAATCAAATCACCCTCGCTGTTGATAACGCCGCGCACGATATACGGACGATACAGCGTCCCGCCGTTGGCCACCGCGCTGATCGCGGCGGCCAGCTGAAGCGATGTTACCGAAATCGAATGCCCCATCGCCAGCGCCGCGATGTTGTATTCCGACCATTTCCCGGGATTGCCGATTGCGCCACTCGCTTCCCCCGGAAGACCGGCATACGGCTTTTGGCTGAATCCGAACTTGCGGGCCGTTTCCCGAAGTTTGTCGCCACCCAACCGTTGCGCCAGTTTGGCGATGCCGATATTGCTGGACAACTCGAAGATTTCCTGAAAAACCAGCGAGTCGAGTTTTTTGTCGTCACGAAGCGTCCGCCGACCGCATCTCCAGGCTCCCTGTTCACAGTAGATTTTCTCATCGAATTCGACCAGCGACTCATCCAGCAATGCCGCCGAGGTAAAAATCTTGAACACCGATCCCGGCTCGAAACAATTGCCGGCGGCGCGAAGTTTGACCGCGTCCTGATTGCCACCGGCGGTATAATCGGCCGCGGCGAGAATCTCGCCGGTTTTCACGTCGACAAACAGCGCCGTACCGTCGAGCGCGTGATGTTTTTCGACCGCCGCCTTTAACTCCTCTTCCACGATCTCCTGCAAATACCAGTCAATGGTCAGGATAACCGAATTGCCGGGAATCGTGGGTACGACCGGGACCTCACGAATGCGGTAGGTGTTGCGTTGACCGTCGCGAAGATAATCGATCAGTCCGGGACGTCCGGCCAAAAGCGAATCGTATCCGAATTCCAGTCCGGAAATCCCCCGCCCGTCGATATCGGTACACCCCAATAACTGCTGACCGATTGTGCCGAACGGATAATCGCGTTTGAGTTCCCGACGGATATACAACCCGGGAATGGAATCGCGCAGAAGTCGATTCGATTGTTGATCGTTGAGATCACGGTCGATCCAGGTGAACCGCGACGATGTCAGCGAGAATTTTTTGCGGGCGGTCCCGTTCGCGTAACCGTACAGCTTGTCCAGATACGCGCCGAGACGCTTGATTTCCCGGGAACCGGTGGGATAGGCATACAACGCGTTGCGATACACGTTGATCGCGACCTCACGTCCGGCGCGGTCATAGATAACGCCACGTTGGGCCTGCAGTTCGCTCTTGCCGGTCGACTGCCGCGCCGCGATTTCGCCGTACTCCCGGCCATTGGCGATCTGGATTTGAGCCAGCCTTACCACCAGTACCGCCCAGACCAGCGTTACCAGTGCAAATACCACGAAGAGTCTGATCCGGGAGGCGTTATTTTTCATCGAAAATGTCCCCGGTCTCGGCGTGTCCCTCGGTCAACACCGGCAGATTGTCGGCGAATTTCTTCAGGGATTGCACCACTTCGTCGATCCCCTCCGGTTGTAAATATTTCTTATCTATTCTCAACGTGAACATGTTCTCGGAATTTACCCGGGCCAGTCCCAATTTCTCCGTGGCCAGTTTCTCGATCCGACTCAAACTCGACAAATCGCCTACGTCGGCGTGCGCCTTTTTCAGCAAATCGTTCAAACGGGTATGATCTTTTTCCAGCGTCGAGACTTCCTGCACCAGATTCAGCACGTACACCCTCTGCCAGATATTGATACACGGCAGAAGCACCAGCGTCAGCACGATGTCCAAAACGTTCAGCAGATACACGCAGCTCA
>CAZVNK010000095.1:8191-8812 GCA_964628115.1 uncultured Ignavibacteriaceae bacterium
CCATGTATCGCGATGATACCAGCTGACGTTTCAGGGAATTTCGCAGTCGGTTGGTCGCTCGGTATCGTTGCACTGAAATCTTCATGAACGTCTCACGGCAGTTTTTCCGCCGCGCGCAGTTTCGCCGATGCCGCGCGGCTGTTGGTGTTTATCTCTTCGTCCGTCGGTTTCACCACTTTGCGAGTCAGCAGTTTCACGCGGGGAGTTTTGCCGCAAACACAAATCGGCAATTTCGGCGGACAAACACACCCCTTGGCCTCATCCGCCAGAAAACGCTTGATAATGCGATCTTCCAGCGAATGATACGCAATCGTTACCATCCGCCCCCCCGGCGCGAGGCAATCCACCACTTTCGGCAGAGCCTGCTCCAGTTGTTGCATCTCGCGGTTGATTTCGATACGAATGGCCTGGAAAATCCGCGCCAGCGACGCCGTGCGATACTGGGGCGCCAGAATCGGCGCAAGAATCTCGCGCAACCGCCCGGTCGTGTCGATCCGCTCCCGCTGACGCGCCTCGACAATCGCGGCGGCCGCCCGGCGGCTTCGTTTTTCTTCGCCGTACTGATGGAAAATCCGCGCCAATTCATGCTCGGAATAGTTATTGACGACTTCCTCCGCCGTC
>CAZVNK010000096.1:0-2473 GCA_964628115.1 uncultured Ignavibacteriaceae bacterium
GTACTTTTCACGACGGGTGCGATATACCACGTCGTCGTGATCGGTTCGATTGACGGATTGGTTGGTGGGGATGCAGACCACGTCGAGTTTGTAAATATCCCAGAATTCCTGGGCTTCGGTCTCGGCGGTGCCGGTCATGCCGGCCAGCTTGTCATACATGCGGAAGAAATTCTGAAGCGTGATAGTCGCGAGCGTTTGCGATTCTCCCTCGATTTTCACCCGCTCCTTGGCTTCGATGGCCTGATGCAATCCGTCGGAGTACCGCCGACCCGGCATCAACCGTCCGGTGAACTCGTCGACGATCATAATTTTCCCGTCCTGCACGACGTATTCGACGTCCTTTTCGAACAGGGTATAGGCTTTCAATAACTGGCTGATGGAATGCACTTTTTCCGATCGTTCCGAGTGCATGCGATACAACTCGTCGACCTGTTTGGTCTTTTCCTCCGCCGGTATCGATTCGTCTCCCTCGATTTCCGAGAGCGACTCGGAGATATCGGGAATCTCGAACAATTCCTGCTCGGCTATCGTAAACTGGGAGCGTCCGTGATCGGTCAGGTTGATCGAATTTTCACGCTCGTCAATCACATAAAACAGAGTCTCGTCGATCGTGTGCAGTTTCTTGTCGCGCAGGTAATCGGACTCGATCGTGCCGATCAGACTCCTGATACCCTGCTCCTTGGCCAGCTTGAGAAATTTCTTGTTTTTCGGTCCGCCTCTGCTGACGGCGAGTAGCAGTTCGCCGGCTTTGTAATCGCTTCCCTCCTCGTCGCTTTGTAGCAGTCTCTCGGCGGCGGTGATTTTTTCGTTGATCAGGTTGGTCTGCTTGCGCACCAGGGTATGGACCGTCGGTTGCATTTCCTCGTAGCGCTTGTGAATCATGCTGTCCACGTGGCCGGATATGATCAGCGGCGTCCGGGCCTCGTCGACCAGCACCGAGTCGACCTCATCGATGATGGCGTAGTTATATCCGCGCTGAACCCGATCATCGGCGGTCTGCGCCATGTTGTCGCGAAGGTAGTCGAAGCCGAATTCATTGTTGGTGCCGAAAGTGATGTCTTTTCGGTATTCTTCACGCCGCTGGGCGCTGTCCATTTCATTTTGGATAACGCCGACGGTCAGACCGAGATATTCGTAAATGCGCCCCATCCACTCGGAGTCACGACGCGCGAGATAATCGTTCACCGTGACGATATGGACGCCGTTGCCGGACAGGCCGTTCAGATAGACCGGCATGGTCGCGACCAGCGTTTTGCCCTCACCGGTGGCCATCTCGGCGATTTTGCCCTGATGCAGAACCACGGCTCCCAGCAATTGGACATCGTAGGGAACCATGTTCCACTCGGTGTCGATACCGACCACGTCCCACGACGTGCCGACCAGTCGGCGACAGGCATCCTTGACCACGGCAAAAGCTTCGGGCAGGATGTCGTCGAGCGTTTCACCGTCGGCCAGCCGTTTCTTGAACTCATCGGTTTTGGCCTGCAGTTGCTCGTCGGTCAACGTCGCCAGTTTTTCGAATTCTTCGTTTATTTGGGAAACGATCGGATTCAGTTTCTTGATATCCCGATCATGTTTGGTTCCGAATATTTTCGTTATGATATTGGCCATATATATTCCTTTTCTCAGATAATTTTACAATATACACGCATTTTGGATGCTCAGCAACCGCATATTGAGGCGGCAATCCGAATAAATTCTGTTGCCTTTTTCGCGCAGAATGGTTATTTTTTATTAACTTCTTGAAAACAATGGTTTTTGCGGGAGTATGACTCTACCTGACGATTAAAATACGGCAACTCAAAGGCCGATATAATATTCATCACAGTTGTAACGTAATATAGTATCATTCCATTAAGGGAGGCTTTCGACCTTGTTGAAGCAACAGAAACGGTCGCGAAAGAAACGCGGCGGAAATCCGGAGCGGCGGCAGAACCGCCTGAATCAGAATACGTCGGGCGTCGAGGAACGCCCACGGGGAAAACGTCCCCCAAAGGAAAAAAAGACGGATTGGCGTGATTTCCTCATGGAGGAGGATCAACCACTGGATGAATTGTAAAGGTATCGTTGTCCGAGGTCACGGCAAGCGCTTTGTTGTACGAGCCGAGGGCAGGGATATTTCATGTGAAATCAGAGGGAAGGTCAAGCACACCACTTCCGGAACAACCCCGGTGGCGGTGGGCGATGACGTTGCCATATCTCTCAATTCCCCGACAACCGGCATGATCGAAGCGGTGGGAGAACGACAGTCAATGCTGTTTCGTCCCGCCAAAGGATCGGATCGTCGACGGCAGGTTATTGCCGCTAATCTGGATCAACTGGCAGTGGTGGTTTCGATAAAAAGCCCCGAGTTGAGACCGGGTTTGATCGACCGCTTTCTGATAGCCGCCGAAATCGGCGGATTGACGCCGCTGATCATTATCAATAAAGTCGATCTGGGAAAGCCGGAGATACTCACGGAACTCAGTCAGGG
>CAZVNK010000096.1:2486-8794 GCA_964628115.1 uncultured Ignavibacteriaceae bacterium
ATCTGGCCAACGCCCTGCGCGATCATAAAACCATTTTTGCCGGTCATTCCGGCGTGGGGAAATCGACCATTCTGAACCATTTCCTGCCGGGAGTCAATCTTCGGGTCGGCGACGTTTCCGAATACAGCAACAAAGGCGTGCATACGACGTCACGAGTGCAGTTGTTCGAATTGCCGCACGGCGGATTCGTGGTCGATACGCCGGGTTTGAAGGTTCTGGGCCTGTGGGAGGTGTCACGGGAGGAATTGGGTGACTATTTTCCGGAATTCGCGCCATTCGTGGATCAGTGCCGTTTCACCGGATGTTCGCATTTACATGAACCCGATTGTGCGGTCAAAGAGGCGGTGGCACGCGGCGATATCCCCCGTTTTCGATACAACAGCTACGCCACCATTCACAAGTCTCTTTGATTGATAAATCCGATTTCCATTTGGATAAAACTTTCGACGTTATTAATTGTTTTACAAAAGTGTCGAATAATTGAACAGTAGGCTATAAATATGGCAACAAATAACATAGAATTACGCGTCGGACTGGTTATCATAATGGGATTGGCTATCTTTATCGGTGCCATTATCTGGATTCAGGGATACCGGTTCGGCAAACACAATTTCGAAGTGACCGCCGTTTTCGACGAGGTCGGCAACCTGTCCAAGGGCGATCCGGTCAATGTCTCCGGTATTCGCAAGGGCAAGGTCAAGGATTTGAATCTCGTCGATGAAGGGGTAATCGTTTCTTTCATCCTCAGTTCCGATGTTCAGCTGAAACGGGACGCTACCGCAACGATCAAGAATATCGGATTGATGGGCGAGCGCTTTCTGGCGGTGACACAGGGCAAAGCCCCGGAACCGTATGATCTGTCGGTACCGATGCGAGGGTTGTATGACATCGGTATTCCAGAAGTGATGGGCCGAATGGGGGAGATGATCACCGAAATGCGTAATCTGGTGCATTCCCTGAAAGGATCGATTGCCTCAGAGGAAAATCTCGACAAATTTACGGCCACGATTTCCAATTTCGAGAACCTGTCGCATTCCCTGTCGGATTACATGGAGCGCAACCGCGCCAATCTGGACAAAACGGCGCAGAATTTCCTGAAAGCGTCGGCTGATCTGAAAAAGATCGCGAGAGACAACGCCGTGCGGATCGATACGGTCATGTCCCACGTCGACGGCGCCACCCGGCGGCTGGATACCATTATCACCAACTTGGAATACGTGGCGACTTCGGCCCGGGAATTCGCGCAGAATCTCAACGAAGGCGACGGAACCCTGCAATTACTGGTCGATGACCGGCGGTTGTACGACGACTTGAGAAAAACCGCCGATAATATCGACGATTTAATAAATGATATTCGGGCGAATCCCCGAAAATATATCAACTTTACCGTGGAGTTGTTCTAATGAGCAAATTCAAACTGGCAATCGGTTTGCACAATCATCAACCGGTCGGGAATTTCGACTCGATTTTCGAGGAAACGCATGCCAACGCCTATTCGCCTTTTCTAACATTGCTACAAAAGCACAAGAACATCCGCCTGTCACTGCATCAGTCCGGCATTCTCTGGGACTGGCAGGAACGTCATCATTCCGATTATCTCGATATGGTGCGGCAGATGGTCGGCGAGGGACGGATTGAACTGATGACGGGCGGCTTTTACGAACCGATTCTGCCGTCGATTCCCGATGCCGATAAAATCGGCCAGATCAGGATGCTTAACGACTATCTCGACAAGCGATTCGGCGCGACACCGTCGGGATTGTGGCTGACCGAACGAGTCTGGGAACCGCATCTGCCGAAGGTGCTCAATGAAGCCGGAATCGAATATTTGCCCATAGACGACACCCACTTTTTGTATGCCGGTTTCGAGCAGGATGATCTTCGCGGCGTGTTTGTCACCGAAGAAGAGGGCGAGACGGTCAAACTGCTTCCGATACAGAAAAAATTGCGTTATCTGATCCCCTTTGCCCCGGTCGAGAAAGTGATCGCGGAGCTTCGTCGTCAGGCCGAGCAACATCCCGACGGACTGGCGGTGTATGCCGATGACGGTGAGAAATTCGGCGGATGGCCCAAGACGCATCAGCACTGCTATGTCGATGGTTGGCTGGACAGGTTTTTCAGCGCGCTCGAAGCCAATAGCGACTGGCTCGAGGTGATCACGCTGGGCGAGGCCGCGCAGACCAAAGCGATGGGGCAGGCCTATATTCCCACCGCATCGTACGCCGAGATGCTTCACTGGTCGCTTCCGGCCAAAGCCTTCGTGGAATACGAGGAGTTGGAAAAATGGATGAAAGACAATCATAAATTGGAGCAATACGGCCGATTCATTCGCGGCGGCCACTGGCGCGGTTTTCTTGCCAAATACGACGAATCGAATTTGATGCACAAGCGGATGTTGATGGTGTCAAAGGAACTGAGCCGCTACCGGGCCGCGTACCCGATGCGGGAGAACATCGTGGATGACGTTCGGCAGTACCTCTATGCCGCGCAGTGCAATTGCCCGTACTGGCACGGCGTGTTCGGCGGTCTTTATCTGCCGCATTTACGCCAGGCCATCTACGAGAATATTATCAAGGCCGAAAAACTGCTGAGAGGCAAGTCGAAGGAAATCGATGCCTCGGTATGCGACTATGACAGCGACGGGAAAGATGAAATCGTGGTGCGTTCACCGCATTATGCCGCCATGTTCAAACCGTCGGCGGGCGGGGCGCTGGTGGAACTGGACAGTTACGCCGCCGAATTCAACCTGACCGACACCCTGCGACGCCGTCGCGAGGGTTACCATTGGAAACTGGCCAAAGCACAGCAACCCGATGACGTCAAAAGCTCCGATGACACCGCATCCATTCACGACGTTGTCTGGACCAAGGAGAAGGGACTGGACAAACTACTTACCGACGACTGGCACATGAAACGGTGTTTTATCGACCATTTCCTCGGACCCGATGCGAGTATCGACGAGTTCACGCTGGGGCAGATCAGCGATGAGGGCGATTTTGTCCTGAATGAATACGAATACGAATGTCTCGACCATGACACCACGATCATACTGAGACGGCGAGGCAGTCTCTGGCGGCTGGAAGGCCCGAAGAAAATCCTGCTTGAAAAGCAATTTCGATTCATCGCCGGTTCACCGATGATATCGGTCAGGTACCGAGTGACCGCCGAAGAGGAGGATGTCCCCGACGTGCGTTTGGGAATCGAAAACAATTTCAATTTCCAGGCCGGGCATGCCGATGATCGGTATATCATGATTAACGGTGAACGTCCCCGAGAGAGTTATCTCGACGCGGTCAACCATCGGGTTGGTTGTGGTGCGGTGATTCTCCGCGACGACTGGCGCAATCTGGGGGTCGGATTGAGTTTCGACCGCGAAACCGAAATCTGGCAGGTGCCGATTAATACCATATCGCTTTCTGAGGGCGGTTTCGAGAAAGTGTACCAGGGAACGACGCTGGCGTCGATATTCATGGTCAATCTCAAACGGGGTGAACCGTTTGAAATAAATATATTGCTGTATTCCGGCAAGCCGGAAGAAATGCCGCAACAGTTTTTTCGGTCCGGTTCACAGATCGCGGCCGTAAGGTAACGCCGGATAACCGGCGGGTATGTACAGGGGCGGTTAGCAGTAGCCGCCCTTTTCATATCTATTCTATCGCAATAATCCCTTTTGTGTGATACAATCCGCAAGCGCCTGCGCGATAAGGCGATGTCCCTCCGGCGTGGGATGACAATGGTCGATAAACAACCGTTCCCCGCCGCCGGCTTTGAAAAGCGCGGGCAGATCGACGACGGTGACATACTCGCGGTCACGCATGCCGTCGATAACCGACCAGTAGGTGCGTTTGATGCGAAGCGAGAAAAAATCCGCCTGAAGTGCGGAATCGAGATACATGCCCGCCGTCGAGGTCGAATCGGATAATGCCTCCGAACCGAGTGAATCTCGGCCGATAAGATTGATCCCGATGTTGTACAGAAAGGGAGAACCCGAAGCGGTGATCCCGTCGTTGTCCTCGTCCGTATGTTGCGCGGCATATCGCTCGCGGGCCACGCGCAGATACAAATCCGCGTTCAGGTAGTTGCGATTCTCCCAATACGACACGCCGAGATTGTTCAGCAGAACCGGGTCGTCCTCTTGTTCTTCGAGCAAATCGATATAGTGCATAATGGCGCGGTCGGTCGGTAGTGAATCATGATACGCCGAGCGAAACACCTCGCGGGTGAACATGTCGCCCTCTCCGTAGAATTCCCGAAAACGTTCTTCGGAGATACAATATTTAAGCGGACGGCCCAGCACTTCGGCCATGAACGGCGGGAAAATAAGTTCGCCGTCCTCACTGCTGAGATGCCGAAACAATCGGAATTGCAAACCCGCCGGCCAGAGCACGGGCACCGGCGGCTTCATTATGACAAGCGGGCAACTATGATCGCGGCATTGATCGGCGATCCGTTCGAGATTCTCCGCGTATTGCGACGGGGTCACCCGGACGGTCAACTCCCCGGTCGCTTCGGTCTGAGTGCGGGATGAAGACCTTAGCAGTCGCCGCAATGTGCGATACAACGCCGAACGGGACGCGACCTGTCGGACTTCGGGCAATTGCTGGGTGGCCATCAACTCGCGATCGGTGACGGTTCCCGATATCGAGGCATCGTTGTTGCCGCAATAGAGGAGTACCAGATCGGGATGCCAATCCCACCCGTCAAGCCGAAGCCAACCGAGAATCTGTTCGGAGGTGTAGCCGGAGACGGCGGCGTTTACCAGCTCGATATTTTTCATCCCGAGATACCGTTGCTCAAGTATGGCGCGCAGTTGCTCGCCGAATGCCTGACGACGGTCGGTCAGTCCCAGTCCGACGGGCGAGGAATCGCCCAGCAATAATACCCGCATGGTTCGCGGCGGCTTGTTCGGGGTCAACTCCCGCCCCAGAAGACCGTCGGCATTGGTTTTTATGAGCGGATTGTCGAGATTGGGCCGAAAACGCCAGAGAAGCACCGGATCGGGTTCGTGCCAGTCGAAAAACGACGTGAAAAACTCGGTTTGCCATCCGCCGGGTCTGGCCCGGTCGGGGCGTTGCCGAAACAGAAAAGCCTCCAGTCCCCGGGCGGCCATTTCCAGAGCCGCCAGGAGAATCACGAAGGCGATGATTGCGAATAGTGTTTTTCTGCCCATTGTCTTTTATCACCGGGTTACGTTACGATAAAGAAATACAATTATCTGTTTCCCGCCAGAAGTAATTTTTGTATATAGGTGATATGATTGAATTTCCGAATGATTTCCTCACGATTTTGCAATCCGCGAAACGCGTTGCGGTCCTGACCGGGGCCGGTATTTCAAAAGAATCCGGCGTGCCGACCTTCCGCGACAAGGACGGTCTCTGGGCGAAATTCGATCCCCAGGAACTGGCGACGGTGGATGCTTTTATGGACAATCCGAAACTGGTCTGGGAGTGGTATTTGTATCGTCGTAATATTATCGACAAAGTCGAACCGAATCCCGGTCATTACGCGCTGGTGGAAATGGAACGGCGGTACGAAAATTTCACGCTGATCACGCAAAACGTCGACAGTCTACATCGGCGGGCGGGATCGCAAAACGTGCTGGAACTTCACGGAAATATCGCACGCAATAAATGTCTCGACTGCGGCGCGCCGTATGAAGGCGAAATCAGTGTGGAAGACGGCGTTATCCCGCTCTGCTCCTGCGGTGGACGAATTCGGCCGGACGTGGTCTGGTTCGGCGAAATGCTCCCGGAGCGGGCGCTCAACGGAGCTTTTGAGTCGTCATCGAACGCCGAGTTGTTTTTCTCGATCGGCACGTCCGCGCTGGTGCACCCGGCGGCCTCAATGCCGCTGACCGCCAAACGCAACGGCGCCTATTTGGTGGAAGTGAACATGGAGCCGACCCCGCTGACCGACTTGTGCGATTTTTTCGTGCACGGGCCGTCCGGCGAAATTCTTCCGGAGATTGTCAAGAGGCTGTCTGCATGACGCGATGTTCCGCGGATGAAATCGTCGCGGTGGGACGCCGCCTGTACGATTCATTAAGCAGTTGTGAATTGTGCCCGATGACCTGTCGGGTGAATCGTCTCGATGGAGAACTCGGCAAATGCCGCAGTACCGCCGAATTGAAAATCGCCAGTATCAATCTGCATTTCGGCGAGGAACCGCCGCTGTCGGGCGGGGGAGGATCGGGCACGGTATTCCTGTCCGGTTGCTCGCTGTTTTGTCGTTACTGCCAGAATTATCCCCTCTCACAACTCGGAAATGGACGAATTTACGAAATTTCCGATTTGACCGAGGCCATTCTG
>CAZVNK010000097.1:0-8712 GCA_964628115.1 uncultured Ignavibacteriaceae bacterium
AAAACTGCGGACGATATCCCGTGAAAAACGGCGTGTGACGACCACCCTCTTCCTTGCTCAACACATACACTTCCGCTTTGAACTTCGTGTGAGGTGTGATCGAACCCGGCTTCGCGATAACCATACCGCGTTCCAGATCGGTCTTGTCCAAACCGCGAAGAAGAAGACCCACGTTGTCGCCGGCCTGACCCTCATCGAGAATCTTGCGAAACATCTCAACACCCGTGCAAACCGTCTTGCGTGTCTCGCGAATGCCGACTCGCTCGACCTCTTCGCCGGTCTTGATCATACCGCGTTCGATACGACCCGTGCCCACCGTTCCGCGACCGGTGATCGAGAAAACGTCCTCAACCGGCATCAGAAACGGCTTGTCAACGTCGCGCTGTGGTTCCGGGATGTACGAGTCGAGAGCATCGAGCAACTCAAAGATCGACTTGTACGCATCATGCTCCTCGACACCCTGCTGGGCGTTCGTCATCGCCTCCAAAGCACTCCCGCGAATCACCGGAATGTCGTCGCCCGGGAACTGATACTGAGTCAGCAGATCGCGAACCTCCAACTCAACCAGATCAAGCAGTTCCGGATCGTCGACCATGTCAACCTTGTTCATGTAAACAACGATGTAAGGAACGCCAACCTGACGAGCAAGAAGAATGTGCTCGCGAGTCTGAGGCATCGGACCGTCAGCCGCCGAAACCACCAGAACCGCACCATCCATCTGGGCCGCGCCCGTGATCATGTTTTTCACGTAGTCAGCATGACCGGGACAATCAACGTGAGCATAATGGCGGCTTGCCGTTTCATACTCGACGTGAGCCGTCGCGATCGTGATACCGCGTTCACGTTCCTCGGGAGCGTTGTCAATCGAATCGAACGTCCGTATCGCCGAAAGACCTTTCCGGCTCAACAACATCGTCATTGCCGCCGTCAACGTCGTCTTCCCGTGGTCGACATGACCGATCGTACCAACGTTAACGTGCGGCTTCGTCCGTACGTATTTCTCTTTAGCCATTGGCTGATAACCTCACTATATCTTCAGTTAAACATTGTCGTTGCAAACATCTTACCGGATACCTCCGCCGGCAGGGGGGCATACTTCTCAAACTGCATGGTATAAGCCCCGCGCCCCTGCGTCAAATTCCGCAAAGCGGTCGCGTATCCGAACATTTCTCCCAGCGGGACGGTGGCCTTGATCACCTGCACCTTGTTTCGCGGAACCATCCCAAGGATTTTTCCGCGTCGCAGATTCATGTCTCCGACCACGCTTCCCATATAGTCTTCCGGGCAGACGATTTCGACGTCCATGACCGGTTCCAAAATAATCGGTTTGGCTTTTCGCGCGCCGTCCTGCAATGCTTTGGAGGCGGCCACTTCAAACGCCAGCTCGGTGGCATCGACTTCATGACTGGAACCGTCGAGCAGAATCGCCTTGATACCGGTCATCGGATAGCCGGCGATAACGCCGCTGGTCATGGCATTGCGAATGCCCTTTTCAATGGCCGGGATAAATCCCTTCGGAATGGAGTTGCCCGTCAGCCTGTTTTCGAAAACAAACGGCGTTCCGTTCTGGGCGGGTTCCAGGTGAATTTTGACGTGTCCGTACTGACCCTTGCCGCCGGACTGGCGGATAAACTTGCCTTCGGCGTCGACGGCGCTGGAAATGGTTTCCTTGTAAGCAACCGACGGTTTGCCGACGTTAGCCTGCACGTGAAATTCGCGGATCATGCGATCGACGATGATTTCCAGATGCAGTTCGCCCATCCCGGCGATAATAGTCTGGCCCGTTTCCTCGTTGATTTTGGCCTTGAACGTCGGGTCTTCCTCTTCGAGTTTGGCCAGTGCCTCATGTAATTTATCCTGATCGACCTTGGATTTCGGTTCAATGGCAATCCAGATGACCGGTTCCGGGAAGGACATCAAGTCCAGCAGAATCGGATTCTTGGGATCACACAACGTATCTCCGGTCGTGGTTTTGCGGAAACCGATCACGGCGACGATATCACCGGCGGTGGCCATCGGAATGTCACTGCGTTTGTTGGAATGCATCAACAAAATTCGGCCGACGCGTTCCTTGATACCGGACGACGGATTCAGCAAGTACGATCCGGCCTTAATCTGACCGGAATAGACTCGCATGTAACATAATTTGCCCGAATGAGGATCGGTGGCGATTTTAAACGCCAGAGCGGCGGCCGGTTCGTCGTCTTCGGGTTTGCGCAGGACTTCCTTTTTGCCGTCGACGGTTACTCCCTTGACCGGCGGCAAATCCTGCGGCGACGGCAGGAATTCCACGATAGCATCGAGTAATTTATGGACGCCCGTGTTCTTTAACGAGGAACCGCACAATACCGGCACCAGTTTGCATTCGATAACGCCCTTGCGAATGGCGCGAGCGACATCGACACGATCGACGGGGCGATCATTCAGGAAGTCGTCCAGCAGGGTGTCATCGAAATCGGACAGCGCCTCAAGCAATTTCTCTCTGGCTTTTTCCGATGCTTCTTTCATGTCATCCGGAATCGGGCCATCGACGAATTCCTTGCCCAGTGATTCCTTGACGATGGTGCGATAGTCCATGTTGATCAGATCAACGATGCCGGTGAACAAATCAGCCTCTCCGGCCGGAATCTGAATCGGGATACAGGTCTGATCGAATTTCTCATTCATGTCGTTGACGGTGTCGAAGAAATCCGCTCCGACGCGATCCATTTTATTGACAAAGGCAATACGCGGCACGTGGTATTTGTCGGCCTGCAACCAGACCGTTTCGGACTGCGGTTCGACTCCACCGACGGCACAAAAAAGCCCGACCGCACCGTCCAGCACCCGCAGTGAGCGCTCGACCTCGATCGTGAAATCGACGTGGCCGGGAGTATCGATAATATTGATCTGGTATTTATCCCAATAGCAGGTCGTCGCGGCGGAGGTGATGGTAATGCCGCGTTCCTTTTCCTGGTCCATCCAGTCCATGGTTGCGGCACCATCATCGACTTCGCCGATACGATGCGTTTTTCCGGTATAGTACAGGATTCGCTCGGTCGTCGTGGTCTTACCGGCATCGATGTGGGCCATGATACCGATATTCCGAATGTGTTGTATGTCGCTCATTTCAGACATAAAAAATCCCTAACTGAATCCTTCAACCATCAACAGCCTGATCAATAAGAAACCACTTCCAGCACCGCAAAAATTCAGCAGGGAACGGATGCGCGTTGTTTACTGGCTTCCTATCGTATCTTAAAAAAGGCTCGCAACTGGTTCTCTAACCTTCCTTCTTCCCTTATTCCTGCTACCTATCTACCGTCCGACCCATTACCACCTGAAGTGGGCAAAGTCCTGGTTGGCTTCCGCCATTTTGTGAGTATCTTCTTTTTTCTTAATCGATGCGCCCTCGTTGTTGGCGGCGGCGATAAGTTCGGCCGAGAGACGTTCGGCCATGGTATGTTCGCCACGGCTTCGCGAATACGAAATCAGCCATCTGATCGCCAGGGCCACCCGTCGGTCGGCGCGGACTTCGACGGGGACCTGATAGGTGGCGCCACCCACACGGCGAGACTTAACTTCAAGCACCGGCTTGACGTTGTTCATCGCCTTGTGAAAAACATCGATACCGGTCTGGCCGGTTTTCTTTTCAGCCATTTCCAGAGCGGTGTACAGAATCCGTTCGGCGGTCGATTTCTTCCCGTCTTTCAGTAACGATCCAATAAACTGGGTTACTAATCTGTCTCCGTATTTGGTATCGGGCACGCTCTCCCGCGTCTGCGGTGTTTTTCTTCTCGGCATTGGGTCAACCTATCTCTATCAATCGGTTCTACTTTTTCGGTCTCTTGGTTCCGTATTTGGATCGGCTTTGGGTACGATCCGACACGCCTGAGGTGTCCATGGTGCCACGAATGACGTGATACCGTACACCCGGCAAATCTTTCACACGACCGCCCCGAATCAAAACAATGGAGTGTTCCTGGAGGTTGTGTCCCTCACCGGGAATATATGCCGTCACTTCCATCTGATTGGTCAATCGCACACGGGCGACTTTCCGCAAAGCCGAGTTCGGCTTTTTCGGCGTTGAGGTGTACACACGAGTACAGACACCACGTTTCTGCGGCGAACCTTTCAGGGCCGGTGTGGTTGATTTTGACTTAACGGTCTTGCGACCCTTCCGTATCAGTTGGCTAATCGTCGGCACTACAACTCCTTACAACATGGCACTTTTGTCAACAAAAAAAAGAGAACGGTAATTTACCGTTTAATCCTTAATTGTCAAGCGTTTTCTTTGAAAATATTGGCCAGAGGTTCATCTGTTTCAGCAACTTCCGGCTCCTCGTCCTCCTGAATCACTTCTACACTGCGATATCGCGCGATCCCGGTTCCCGCCGGAATCAAACGTCCGATAATCACGTTTTCCTTCAAACCGCGTAACCAGTCGATTTTGCCGCTGATGGCGGCCTCGGTCAGGACCTTGGTTGTCTCCTGGAAAGAAGCGGCGGAGAAGAAACTCTCAGTCGACAGCGACGCCTTGGTAATACCCAGCAGAAGCGGCTCGAAGAGGGCCGGCTCACCGCCTTCGGCGATGACACGGGCGTTTTCTTCGGCGAATCGCTGGCGATCGACCTGTTCGCCCTCGAGGAAAGCCGTGTCTCCGGACTGAGTCACCCGGACTTTCTGAAGCATCTGTCGGACAATAACTTCAATATGTTTATCATTTATCTTCACGCCCTGCAGGCGGTATACTTCCTGAATTTCGTTCACCAGGTATTCCTGCACCGCGTTCACACCGGAAATACGCAGAATGTCGTGAGGATCGATCGATCCTTCGCACAGCCGCTCACCGGCATAGACTCGGTCGCCCAGGTGGACGTGCATATGACGTCCGTGCGGGATGAGATACTCTTTGGTCTCACCCTCGTCACCGTGCACCATAAGTTGTTGCTGACCGCGAACGATTTTACCTAATTCGATAATACCGTCGACCTCGGAAATACCCGCCGGATCATGCGGTTTGCGAGCTTCGAACAACTCCGCGACACGCGGCAGACCGCCGGTGATATCACGGGTCTTTGAGATTTCCCGCGAAATCTTAACCAGGAATTCACCGGTGTCGATGTTCTGGCCCTCGGTAACCAGCAATTGCGCGCCGGTCGGAATACGGTAACTGCCGACTTCTTTCCCCTTGCTGTCCTTGATCACGATGGTCGGGAACAGGGTTTTGTCACGCTCTTCAACGATAATCGGCTGGATGAGACCGGTGGTTTCATCGAGCTCCTCGCGCAGGGTCACATCCGGAACGATATCCTGATAAGACACCTTGCCGCCGATTTCGGAAACGATCGTTGAGGAATAAGGATCCCACTCAAAGACGGTGGCGCCACGCTCTATGGCGGCGTTGTCGTTCTGCGACATGACCGAACCATACGGCACTTTCAGTCGGGAACGAACGCGATTGTTATTATCGAGAATATGGATTTCGCCTTCACGCCCGGTGACGATTTTGATTCCGTCGGGGCGTTCGATATACTTCATTTCGACATATTTAATCGTGCCGTTGTATTTGGCTTCCACTTTGGACTGCTCGGCGATGCGCGCCGCGGTTCCACCGATGTGGAAGGTTCGCAGGGTCAACTGCGTGCCCGGCTCACCGATTGACTGCGCGGCAACCACGCCGACCGCCTCGCCGATATCGACCATTCGCATGGTGGCGAGATTTCGGCCATAGCAACGGGCGCACACGCCGCGTTTGGATTCACAGGTCAGCACGGAACGAATACGAACCGAGTCTATCCCGGCTTCTTCGATCTGAAGCGATTGTTCTTCTTTGATATGCTCGCCGGCCTTGGCGATGATTTCGTCGGTAATCGGATCATAAACGTCCTCGAGCGCCACTCGCCCGAGAATACGGTCGTGCAATGATTCGATCACCTCTTCCCCCTCTTTCAGGGCGGTGATGTTAATTCCCAGAATAGTATTGCAGTCTATTTCGTTGATAATGACATCCTGAGCCACGTCGACCAAACGTCGGGTGAGATAGCCCGCATCGGCGGTTTTCAACGCCGTATCGGCCAATCCCTTGCGGGCGCCGTGAGTCGAGATGAAATATTCACTGACCGACAATCCCTCGCGGAAGTTCGAGATGATCGGCGATTCGATGATTTCGCCGACACCACCCGTGATTTTCTTCTGGGGTTTCGCCATCAGGCCGCGCATTCCGGCCAGCTGACGAATCTGCTCCTTGGAGCCGCGAGCGCCGGAGTCGGCCATCATGTATACCGGGTTGAATCCCTGGCGATCCTGCGCGAGATTGTCAAACATCACCTTCGCCACTTCGGAAGTGGTGCGGGTCCAGATGTCGATGACCTGGTTATATCGCTCACCGTTGGTAATGACACCGCGCTCATATCGTTTCTGTATTTTCTCCACGTCTTTGGCCGCGGACTGAATCAGCTTTTTCTTCTCATCGGGTATGAGCATGTCGTCGATGGAAACCGTCACTCCCGCCAATGTGGCATATTCGAAACCGAGCTTTTTCAATTTATCGAGGAAATCCACGGTAAGCGAAGGTCCGACCGAACGGTAACAATTCAGAATCAACTGCTCGGTTTTGCCGCGCGAGGCAACCTCGTTAAAATACGGGAGTTCCCTGGGAATAATCTGATTGAAAATGATACGCCCGGCCGAGGTTTCGACCAGCGCGTCACCCATCATCACCTTAACTTTGGCGTGCAGATCGATCTGCTTCGCGGCATGGGCGGCCAGCGCCTCATCCATCGAATAAAACGCCGATCCCTCGCCGGGAGCGCCCGGGCGAAGTTTGGTCAGATAATAGCATCCGATAACCATATCCTGCGAGGGAATGGCAATCGGGCGTCCTGACGATGGCAACAACAGGTTGTTGCTGGCCAGCATCAGCAGACGAGCTTCGAGCTGAGCTTCGAATGACAACGGCACGTGCACCGCCATCTGGTCACCGTCGAAATCGGCGTTGAAAGCCGCGCAAACCAGCGGGTGCAGGCGAATCGCCTTGCCCTCGACCAGTTTCGGATAAAAGGCCTGAATGCCAAGCCGGTGCAGGGTTGGCGCGCGGTTAAGCATGATGGGGTGATCCTCGATGATTTCCTCAAGGATATCCCATACTTCGGGGCGTTCCCGCTCCACCAGCCGTTTGGCGGACTTGACCGTCTGCACATACCCCTTCTCTTCCAGTTTCATGATGATGAAGGGCTTAAACAACTCCAGGGCCATATTCTTTGGCAAACCGCACTGGAAAATTCTCAATTCGGGGCCGACCACGATCACGGAACGACCGGAATAGTCGACACGTTTTCCAAGCAAATTCTGGCGGAATCGTCCCTGCTTGCCCTTGAGCAGATCGGACAGGGATTTGAGCGGGCGCTTGGAGTCACCTCGGACGGAATGAGTGCGCCGCCCGTTGTCGAACAGCGCGTCGACCGCCTCCTGCAACATGCGTTTCTCGTTGCGCAGAATCACTTCGGGCGCCTGTATGTCGATGAGTTTTTTCAGACGGTTGTTGCGATTGATAACGCGGCGATACAGGTCGTTGAGATCGGACGTGGCAAAACGGCCGCCCTCAAGCGGCACCAGCGGACGCAAATCGGGTGGAATCACCGGAATAACATTCATGACCATCCACTCCGGGCGGTTGTCGGACTGTCGAAAAGCCTCGATAATGCGGAGGCGTTTGAGAGCGTCCTTCTGCCGTTGCACCGAAGTTTCCACCTTGACCTGGGCTCGCAGACTGATCGCCAGTTCGTCGAAGTCCATGCGGGAGAGGAGTTCCCTTACGGCGTCGGCGCCCATGCGGGCGTCAAACTGCTTGCCGCTTTCCTCGAGTTCCAGGTATTCCTCTTCGGAAAGAATATCCCGTTCTTGAAAGGGGGTATTGCCGGGATCGATCATAATATAGGCTTCATAATAGATGATTTTTTCCAGCTCGCGAACCGACAAATCGATCAGGTTCCCGATCCGGGACGGAAGCGATTTCACGTACCAGATATGGGTGACCGGCACGGCCAGTTCGATATGGCCCATTCTTTCGCGACGGACCTTGGACTGGGTTACCTCCACCCCACAGCGATCGCACACGATGCCACGGAATCGAATCCGTTTGTATTTACCGCAGCTACACTCCCAGTCTTTGACCGGACCGAAAATCCGTTCGCAGAACAGACCGTCGCGTTCCGGCTTGAAAGACCGATAGTTAATCGTCTCAGGTTTGGTCACCTCTCCATACGACCAGGAGAGGACAACTTCCGGAGAAGCCAACTGGACCTGAATGGCAGAAAAGCTCGAGGGCTTCTTCTGCAATGCCCTGGGAACGTTTGAGGGAATGGTTACCACCACAAAACTCCTTTATCTCATTGCCGCCGGACGGCAAACTTTTCCAAATTCACACCCTGATCCGCACATCATGCCTTCGTATCTTCCTTTTCGAGGAGCTTGACATCAAGTCCGAGCGATTGCAATTCCTTCACCAGAACGTTGAATGATTCGGGAATGCCCGGCTCGGGCGGATTCTCGCCTTTGACGATCGCTTCGTATATCTTACTGCGCCCGGTCACGTCATCGGACTTGACGGTAAGCAGTTCCTGCAGAGCATGGGCCGCACCGTAGGCTTCCAGCGCCCACACTTCCATTTCACCGAAACGCTGGCCGCCGAACTGCGCTTTGCCGCCCAGCGGCTGTTGCGTGACAAGACTG
>CAZVNK010000098.1:0-8703 GCA_964628115.1 uncultured Ignavibacteriaceae bacterium
AATCGAGAACGTGATTTCCCGGTTTCACTCCCAGTTTCCTCATCAACTCAGCGCCGGCATGATTAAACCATTCGGCGCTTTCCCGGTCTTTTTTTGATGACATGGAGTTTATCAGTTCTCCGATGTTATGATCATGCCGTTATTTTTTTCCGGCGATTTTCGCCCAGGTGTCTTTGAGTGAGACGGTTCGGTTAAACACCGGCAGGACTTCGGTCGAGTCGACCGCATCCACGCAGAAATATCCCTGCCGGAGAAACTGGAATGTCTCGCCCGGTTTCGCTTCCGCCAGTGACGGCTCCACCATACACCCGCGCAGGACTTTCAGCGATTCGGGATTGAAATTGGCCTTGAAATCTTCGTCCTCGAGCGGATTTTCCTTGGTGAACAGACGTTCGTACAAACGCACTTCGGCCTCGCGGGCATGCGCCGCCGAAACCCAATGCAGGGTTCCTTTCACGCGCCGTCCGTCAGGCGTCCCCCCCCCGCGCGACTCCGGATCGTACGTGCAGTGCAATTCGACAATCTCGCCGGTCCGCTCGTCTTTGACCACCCGGTCGCAGGTGATATAATAGGCGTGTTTTAAGCGCACTTCCCGGCCCCGGGCCAGACGGAAGAAGTTCTTCAGCGGATCTTCGAGAAAAACCCCCCGTTCGATATAAATTTCCCGCGAGAACGGAATCTCCCGCGTTCCCGCCGACTCGTCCTCGGGATTGTTGATCGCCTCGAATTGCTCAACCTGCCCTTCCGGATAATTGTCGACGATGACTTTCAACGGCTCCAGCACCGCCATCATTCGCGGGGCGCGGACGTTCAAATCCTCACGCAGGCAGTATTCCAGGAGGGCGATATCGACCATGCTTTCCCGTTTCGCGACGCCGATCCGATCACAAAACTCGCGAATCGCCTTCGGCGTGTAGCCCCGGCGGCGAAGGCCCGACAGCGTGGGCATACGCGGGTCATCCCACCCCGTCACGAATTTATCTTTCACCAGTTGAATCAGCCGCCGCTTGCTTAATACCGTGTAACCGATATTCAATCGTGCGAATTCGATCTGACGCGGATGATGAATCTCCAGTTGATCGATAAACCAGTCATAGAGCGGGCGATGATCCTCGAAACTGATATCGCACAGTGAATGGGTGATCCCCTCGATCGAATCCGACTGCCCATGCGCCCCGTCGCCCATCGGATAAATGCACCACTTGTCGCCGGTGCGATGATGCTCGGCATGCAGAATGCGGTACATCACCGGGTCGCGCATGTTCAGATTCGGCGCGGCCATGTCGATTTTGGCCCGCAGGACCCGCGATCCGTCGGGGAATTCCCCGGCTTTCATCCGCCCGAACAAATCGAGATTCTCCTCGACCGGACGGTTGCGATGCGGGCTGTCCTTGCCCGGCGCGGTCAGCGTTCCTCGGTGTTCGCGGATTTCATCGGCGGTCAAATCGTCGACATAGGCCTTCCCGTTTTGGATCAGCTTGATCGCGTATTCATACAGCCGGTCGAAATAATAGGAGGCATAAAACAGCCGATCCTCCCAATCGAAACCGAGCCAGCGGATATCCCGCATGATCGCCTCGACATACGCGGTTTCCTCCTTGGCCGGATTGGTATCATCGAAACGCAGGTTGTATTTGCCGCCGAATTCCTCGGCCAGGCCGTAATTGACACAAATCGCCTTGGCATGACCGATATGCAAAAAGCCGTTGGGTTCCGGTGGAAACCTCGTATGCACCCGGCCGTCGTTTTTATTCTCGGCGACTTCTTTTTCGATAATATCTTTTATGAAATGCGAGGGCGCTTCGGTCTCATTGCCGTTTGCCTTCGCGGATTTGCTGTCATCGTTCTCGCGGGCCATAACCTGCTCCGGATATAATGGTTGTATCCCAAAACCTTCTTATCGGCAAAAGACGGGCGGATTCACCCGTCTTTGCAAAACAATACGCAATAAAATAGCGTTGTCGTCCGTTTAGGCAACCATAAAATGAGAGTCAACAAAATCAGAAAGGCGGCGGAGAAACCTCCGCCATGAAATGCATCCTCACTACTTCCGCGTATACTCTCCCTCCATGGAGACGAACCAGTCTTTGTCGCCCATCGAGTTTTCCATAATCCAGGTGAACCGGTCGGGAGTGATATCGGAAACGGTGATTCGGGTTTGAAATTCCTGCCCGTTCATCAAATCGACTCCGGTTACGACCTGACGGCCGTCCGCTGTGAATTGTCCGGTATAATACGACTGCCGTCCGACAAAATTGTCGACCCACATTTGTTGCCACTGTTTGCGTTCGCGATCATAGGTGATAATACTGGCTCCGGCCATTTCCATCCCCATCATCATCCCGCGATACTCCATCATAATTGCGCCGTCTCCGGCGACATACCGATAGGTGGCAGTGGCGGTATGTTCGATCCAGTTCGTGTCGCCGGTATCGGCCAGCATCCGACCGGTATAGGTCCAGTCACCGATAAATCCATCCATTTGTTTCAACTCAGACGGCGGCCCCCATTGCGGTTGTTCCGAACCGCCTGTTTGCTCCGGCATATCCGAAGCCGCAATTGTCACAGCGGTCAGCAGTCCCGCCAGCAGAACGATCATTCCGATTCGTGATTTCATCTTTCTCCTCCGATAAAAAGCCCCATACGGGCGGTTGGGGATTGTCCTTTTTGTTTGGCGTGATGTGTTATCATAACCCGGATTATATGATGAAAGTTCGCAAAAAGGTATCACATCAAACCGGTTTCCCTTTCCTTGTAACTCCTTTTTTGTGAAATTTTAAGTGCGGTATATGTTTTTTCGCCAACCTCCCCATCAACGGGCAACCGGTTTCGACCAAAAAAACGAATCCGTGCGGGCGATTTTTAGGTGTCAGGATTTGACATATCTATACTATCAACCATTCTGGTATTGACATATATTTGAAAACGTGTATTTTACGATCAACGGACAGGTAAGGCGTTAATCGATTGTCCGTCATTATCTTCATAAGAAGAAGCTGAGTCGACACCTCGAACGAATACATCCAATGCCGGCGTGCAAACGACCGTGACTGCTCCGCCTAAGGCATGACACGGTTTGACCGGCGTATTTTCCCGCAAAAGGGAATTGCAGGAACATAACTGGCGTGTAGAATCCGGTAGGTCTTCCTCAATTTCCGGCCCGCTCCGCGCAATCGGGGCGGGTTTTATTTTGCGAGCAAATGTCCCCCCAAAACGACCACTCTTCGAATCGGTCATTCGATCGTGTTTATTCGGAAAGATTATGCGGTTTGCTGTGACAATAGTAACGAATCGACCGGATTCGCCGGATCGCGAGAACAGATTAGAATAAAAGATGTCGGGAATCTGTAAACAGTTTAGTGTTACAAACGACAGATATTTCCCGATATCTCTCGCCCGCCCGTCCCCACGGGCGGGTTTCTTAAATGCGGATATTACTTGTTGACACGATAAGTTCTTTAAGGTAATTCCGCATTACTTTGATGGATTGCTTTAGGTCATCAGGAGTTGGTCGACCATTGGCCTTTGGGTGATGAATTTGATTACGGATAAAAGTATGAATACTCACTTCATTCGGATTACCTTTCCAGGGATGGCACTTCCCCTGTTGCTTTTCAACTTGGAAGAAATCTCTATCAAAATCTTTTATATATTTATCGCCCTTAAGATATTTCAACTCTTCATATAACTCATTATGATGCTCTTCAGTCGCCAAACCAAACGCGAGGAAGTTTATTTCATTAGCAGAAATATAAGGCAACAGTTTTTCCTCAATGGGAATTACCTGCAAACCATTATCATCTCTTACTATTATTTTGGCTTTAATATAATCGTTGCTATATAGGTGTTTCACAAGCAATGGCGAGTGAGTAGTAAGAATCACCTGCGCAGATTTCGCAAATTCAAGCAAGACTTGAACGAAATTTTCCTGTAAAGATGGGTGCAAATGGAGTTCGGGTTCATCAATCAATATAATGAGTTGCTTGTTACCTTGTTGCGATAAAAAAAACGAATAGAGTAACGCAAAAATCATCTCATATCCAGAACCCAATTTGGCTATCGAGATTTGATGCTGTAGATCCTTCTTTTCAGCAAAAAAGCATCGCTCAAAAGGCTTCCAGTTATCTATAAAACTAAGGGTTATTTTAGAGCCGCTAATCTCCTTAAACTTGGCAATCGCATTTTCTAAAAACTTGTTGTTTACATGTTTCTTGATTTCATCAAGATGAGCATTGATGTCGTCGCTGTTGTCTTTTTGAGCTTTGATATATTGATAATTAAAATCCTCCATGAGTCGATCGAATCTTGTCAAGTTATATGTTCCCGACCGAGTTTGAAATGTCCGATTCCTGTCTAAGAACAGAATATCATTCTCATTAAATCGCGCCCCTTTGAATGGATTGTTGACATTTACCCTTAAATCAGGACTAGTATCCAACGGCTTATTTTCGCCATCAGCTTTTATATATTTTTGGTCACTCACAACCAAAGACGACAAGTAAGCTTTGCTTCCCCGCAATCTAATCTTCCCTTCAAAAGAAAACCCTTTCGCATTAAAAGAACTATTGGGCATAGTACCATCAACCTTAAATCCGGCATTTGCGATTACTTCAATAAAAGAGCTGTAATTGGGATCATTGAGGTCATCTAAAGAGAAGCCATCCGCCTTATAGGATAAAAGGGGTAATGCAATAGCATCTAATAAAGATGATTTTCCGCAGGCGTTCTCACCAACAAAGACTGTTAAGCCACTTCCGTTGTCCTTATCATTAGGGACATTAAAATCATCAACTTCGAATTGTCTCTCATTACCAAATAATCTAAAATTCTTTATTTTGATTTTTTTAACAAACATTTTATAGCCCTTTTATTTATAGACAACTAATACTACTATTTTGTTGTAATTCTTATAGTCTTGTGAAATATATAAATATCTTAATGACTGCCTTCTTTATCACGATGAAAAGCTTTGTCTGATTCTAATTGGGCATTTTTGCCTGCGATTGACATAAGAATACATTAATCTTGTTACAAATTCAATATTTATTTCTGCGTGGATGAATGTCGAGAATTGAGATTGTCTCTCGAAGACTTCCTTCGAAAATTTCCTTCGAAAACTCAGGACCTTCTGTTCTCGCGATCCGGCGAATCCGGTCGATTCGTTACTATTGTCACAGCAAACCGCATAATCTTTCCGAATAAACACGATCGAATAACCGATTCTCGGCAGGACCTTCGGCAGGACCTTCGGCAGGACCTTCGACGGGATTTTAGATTTCGTTTCGTTCGCAGTGACACGAACGCGGTATTTCGACGATTTTCGTTATGCAAACGTCATCTTGATCTGACAGACGTCGTCGCCGCGCGCGATCGCTTTCAGGATTTCGACCTCGACCGTCTTGCCCAACACACGTTCGAAAAATTCCTTGCTGAAGCCCTTGGTGCAATTGCAAAACACCGGCGTTTGGGTGTACCCCGCCGATCGGATCGGGCAATAGCATTTGTCATACGTCCCGATAATGGCGTTCCCCTCCCGCACGAGATTCCCACCGCCAAGAGCTCTATTTTTGAAACGTCTACTTGACGGAGCATAATACGTACTATTCCAATATGTGTAATTGCTAAGTCGGGAGTCTCCAGATAAAATCCAATAAAATCCGAATCATTAACCGGAGTGCCTGTCTTCCCTCCGAAATGGACTTTCATATCCCTAAAATGATCCATAAACAAATTTGCCGTCATTCCTCGCACTATGGCGGTTTGTGATATTTTTTCAGCCATTTCACCACCCTTTTTCTATGAGAGTTCAGTTCATTGATTTTCTTAATTATAGGAATCTCTATAACCGAAAAAGATTTTCCAATAAAATCCAATGTAATAATGCGGTTTTTATTGGAATAATCGACTTTTCAGATTATTATATTCTATACGCATTTATGCGGTATCTGAAAAATTTAATTTACAATTCTCATGCGCGATAGTAACAGTAGTTTTTTTTCTGAGGTCGCTGAATTTCTCCGTCACTACTGCAGGGAAACTTCCAATGCTCTGCAAGTTGGCCGACTGGTCAGGCTGGCGACATCGATAGTATGTGACAGGCTATGGGGACGACTGCATGCGGCCGCCCGCGAGCAGGAAACCTCCGTCGAATGTTTATCGACCTCCATAGTCGCCGGCCTGTTTACCGAAAACGGTTCTCATTCACCGCTGGCCAAGGCACTTGAAAATGTTCTGAGTTCTAATGATGCTGTTTTATTTATGCGATTCCGGAATGTGATCGTTAGGGCCGCGTCACAGGAGTTATTCCATCGTTGGCGAGAGAACGATCCACTGAGCGCCAGGCTTTGGAGAAATCTTCATCGAGTAATACGCCGGGATGAACGCATAGTAGCATTCCCTGTCGACAACCCGGAATGGCTTTCTTTGACGGATGTTACCGATCTTCAGGCGGAATTTCTCCCCGTGCATCACGATGAAATCATCAGGATCATAAGTAGCCAAAAACCGGATTACGGCAGTCTGACCGATTTGATAGTTGCTGTTTTGTCGGCTGTCGTTGCCGCACCTTCGTACCAGAATACCATTAAAATCGACCTGCTGTTCTCCGCCCTGCGTGAGACCTCTCGCGAAATCAAGGCAAGACAATTGGCGGACGAAATTTCTCATAATTGCAGTAATCCCGTTCTATCTATAGCCATTGATCAGGCGACGGAACAGGTGGTAAAAAACGCAAATGCCAAACTTGGTCGATATCAGGCCACCGGGAAGTTGTCGCCGGCCGTGGTTGAAATTTTCAGGCGGGCTCTTTCCGACTTGATTGCTGATTGCGCTGATGGCGGCCCGGCACAAGGCTATTATGAGTATCTTCACAAGCATAAACCTGATTTGACTCTTGAGGTTTATAGGCGCACTTTGCGAACCAGATTCGAGTACCTGGCTGAGTTGGTGCGAAATGACTTTATTGAGGAAATGAGAAGGCGATATGTATGAATTGAATTCTGCAAGCATGGCTCTCTGCAACTAATACCAGATGATGGATTGCAGGAAACAACTACATATGCCTTTAATGAAGCAAGAAAGACGATGATATGCAGAAATGGCAATGTCCCACAAGAGAACAGTGGGAAAGGTATCTGCTAGGGGACGATGTTCCGGACAAGCTCGTTCTGGAGCGGCATCTGGAAAGTTGCCCTCAATGTCGGTTTGTGCTGGCCCGGTTGAACAAGGAGTTGGAACGTCTTCGGGCTATTTGGAACGAGTCGGCAATACCGGATAGCATCCGTCTATTTCCTCTACCTCCCAACGCTGATCAGGAGAGCCCCACGCCACTGAACCTGGCCGCCCAGGGAATCAGGAAGGCCGCCAGTCATGATGCCGTTACTCTTGTCTCCGAAGATCAGCAGGTTCTGCTTCGGATCGTTCGAGATACTCATACGAAGGAAACATGGTTGTATGTTGTTGCTGATGATCCGGCCCTCTACGAGAATGTTCTGGTCAGGTTACCCTCAGTGGATAAAGAATTCGTAACAGACCTCCAGGGTCGTGTGAATCTGGGCGTGGTCGATTGGCCTGAGAAGGAGCTTCTGGCGGCTGAAGTCCGACCGCCCAAGGCCACATTCATGATGAGCCCTTTCCGGGCCATTGAAACCGGTGAAGCAGTCGAATTGAAGTCAACCGGCGGTGATCGCATAAAAATGGCATTAACCGGCGAGGGGCGTAACTATCGCCTCGAAATTCATATAATAGAGTTGTCAAAGGCACGCATAAAGGCGTCTCTGAAACTCGCAGTCCGAATGGCGGGAACGGAGCGGTTAGTTCAAATACAACCAGTACTTTCCGACAAGGTATGCTTCGGTGATCTTGACGTTACCGAGAAACTGGAGGTGTATCTTTATCAGTAACGTAAAGGGGATAAAAAGTTGAGATCCATTCTGAATATCGAAAAGGCGGCGTCACAACTTCGCCACGACTTGAAGCTGGCTCAATTGCCTGAGTTGAAACTACTGTGCGGGCTGACGTTTTTTAATTCTGTTATATCCGGGCAAAACGCCAAAATTGAGTCCTATATCCGTGAGTTTATTCCGGCTCTTGCTACAGCCGCCGAGAAGAGTAATCCCTGCGAGTTTCTGCCCAATGAAACGCAGACCATTGAAAGACTGATTGAATTTCTTAAAAGGCAACCAGATGGTGTTGTGTCTCAGAATGACATCAATGCTCTTTCACATCTTGACGAGGAAATTGCGAAAGGCCCGGAGGATTTGCCTAAAGTCGTCATCGCGGATGGGGAGTCGGTGCACATCACCTGCCTGTTCGTGGAGTATTACCCCGACCTTGATCTATCCCCGAGAGGCCGGATATTGAATTTAAAAGTTGCGGTCTCCAAGATTTATTCAACTGACGAGGAAGATGACGTTGTTGTTCGCAATCCGGTGAGTGAACCTGATGATCGATTTCTTGCGCAGGCCCGTGATTCCATAAAAGCCGCCCGGGCACTCCTTCTCACACGCTATAGTTTATCGGAGAATAAGCGTTACCGATTCGACTATGCTGTTGAGTCGACCGGCGCCCGTTTCACAGGCGATTCTCTGGGTGTGGCGTTTGCAATCGGGGCCATTGCAGCTCTCGCGCGAACAGAAGTTCTCCGTGACCGGCTTATAGTCTCGCCTTCCGTGGCGTTCAGCGGATTGTCTGGCCAGAGCCCCG
>CAZVNK010000099.1:0-2800 GCA_964628115.1 uncultured Ignavibacteriaceae bacterium
TGCCGACGCCTATTTCAATATGGCCCTGGCTTTTATCCTCAACGGTATTCGGCATGAAGACTATTCCATGTTCTCCGAGATGCGCAATAAAACCGTCGATTTGCTGAAAAAAGCCGCCCTGATAAATCCCGATTACAAAACCGCCGGCTTCGACGAGGGCATCTCTTCGTTGACGGCCGAACGGCTGAAAGAAGCCTATACTCACTTGCGGAAAGTGCGCACCCAAATTCGAGAGAAAAAACGCCGTGAAAAAGCCGATTATTTCAATCGTTTTCTCATTCATACCGATTGGCTTTCACAATCGCGCATCGAGGATCGTATAAAATATCTGGAAAGAGAGCTGAACCGGAACCCGGGATATGTTGATCTGTTCTTCGAACTGGGCGTCTGTTATCTGCATCAGGCGAAGCTCAACTGGCAGACCGGGCTGGACTATTTCAAACGAGCGCTGGAGTTGAACCCGGAATTGAAAAAGGCCCAGCGGGCGCTTGATCTGGCGGAAGAGCAATACTTGAAAACCTGCGATACCGTGTTCGATATCGCGGAACGAAAAAGCGAGTAGAGGTAAGCGTGGCCAAAACCTCCGGTAATACATCGGTCCTCGATTATTACGATCTGGAATCCCCGGAATCGACCGAGTTCCGACGATTGTTGCACCATATCAACGGTCAGCCGTCCCCCAACGACAAACGTGCCATCCTGATCACTTCGGCGGTGCTGTCCGAAGGCAAGTCGATAATCGCATCGCTACTGGCCATCACCTCGGCCAAACACAAAAAACGCAAAACCCTGCTGATCGATTTCGATCTGCGCCGCCCCACCGTGCACAAACTGTTCGGCATGCCGCAGAAAAACGGCCTGTCGGATATTCTTGCGGAGGGAGTCGCGGTTCGCTCCGTCATCAAAACCACCAACGAGGACAAACTCGACGTCGTCACGGCCGGGCAGGGAATACCCAATCCGTCCGAAATCATCAACGGCCCGGCGGTACATCGCATTATCGAGGAAATGAAATTCTACTATGAATTGATTATCGTCGATTCCCCGCCTTTGGTGCCGGTGATGGATCCGATGGTGCTCCTCGATGAACTCGACGGTGCCATTATGGTGGTCAAAGCCGGCGCCACCCAGAAAACCGTCGTGGGACGGGCCAAAGATCTGCTGGCGACCAGAAAGGAAAAATTTCTCGGCGTGGTCGTGAACAATCTCAACCGCTCTCTGCCGTACTATTACGATTACGGCTATTATGGATATCATTATAAGCCGACCAACTCATCGTCGGACGGCAACAAAGATCGTTGACCGGGAATCGTCAATTCTCAGGATCATCGATGGAAATGAGTCATGAATAATATCCTGACCGTCGATCTCGAAGAATGGTTCGTGGTCGAAAACCTCCGCGATAATATCAGCTTCGCCGAGTGGGATCAAAAGACCGCTCGTATCGAACAAACCACCGACCGCCTGCTTGAATTGTTTGACGTCCATAATGTCCGCGCCACGTTCTTCGTCCTGGGATGGATTGCCGAAAAATACCCGCGCATTATTCATACCATCGCCCAAGCCGGGCATGAAATCGGTTGCCACAGCTATCAGCACCGGCGGGTCGATATTCTCGATCGCGAGGAATTCACCCGTGATACCGATCAGGCCGTCAATGCCATTGCCGACGCAACCGGAATTGCGCCGGTCGGGTACCGTGCGCCGAGCTGGTCGATCAACTCTTCGATTCCCTGGGCGTTCGAGGTCCTCAGTGAACTCGGCTTCATGTATGACTCATCGGTCTTTCCCATCCGGCATGATATCTACGGCGAACCGTGGGGGCCGCGCACCGTCTTCAAGATGGATCTCGCCAACGGCAAATCGCTCTATGAAATACCGGCCTCGACCATCTCAATTTTGGGTAAGAACTTCCCGGTCGGCGGCGGCGGTTATTTGCGCCATTCGCCGTACTGGTTCACCTCCTGGGTGGTGCGCCGACTCAACCGGCAGAATCGTCCCGCCGTGGTCTATATTCATCCCTGGGAGATAGATGAAGATCAACCGCGTACGAAAGGGCTTTCGGCCTTTCAACGATACCGGCAATACGGATCGATTTCGACGTTGTTGATAAAAATGGAAAAACTTTTTCGCGAGTTTGATTTTTTCGCGGCAAAAGACTATCTTGTCACAAACATGAGAAGACCGATAGGATTTGGAAGATAATGCAAAGTCGTGTCGCAATACTGAAAACCGATTCCGGCAGAATCCTCGATGATTATCGCAAACTGCTGGAATTGATCGACTACAAGTCGATTCTGGATTTCAACCGGGATACCGTCATCAAATTGAATCTTTCCTGGACCAAGTACTTTCCGGCTTGTTCATCGCAACCCTGGCAGGTCGAGGGCGTCGTCAAAACGCTGGTCGAGGACGGCTATCCGAAAGACAAACTGTTTCCGCTGGAAAACAAAACGGTCGTAACCAATCCGCTCAAGGGCGCCAAAAACAACCTCTGGATGCCGGTCCTCGACAAATACGGCCTGTCGTACACCGAATTGCCCAAAGTGGAATGGATCGTGTACGACTTCAAGGAAAAACTACTCAAACTCAATGAGATTTTTCCCGAGGGTATTCAGATTCCGAAGCTGTTTGTCGGCAAACAGATCATTCATTTGCCGACGGTGAAAACCCACGGCCATGCCACCACCACCGGTGCGATCAAGAACTCATTCGGCGGTTTGCTCAAGGAAGTCCGGCATTACGCCCATAAGTACATGCACGAGGTGTTGGTCGATCTCATGCTGATGCAGAAAGAACT
>CAZVNK010000099.1:2839-3130 GCA_964628115.1 uncultured Ignavibacteriaceae bacterium
GTCGCGGCCAAACTGATGGGATTCGATCCGATGTCGATACCGTATTTGCGCATGTGCCACGAACGCGGGTTGGGAGTGGCGGATATCAGGGAGATCGAGGTGGTCGGGCATGATATCGCGGAGATAAACTTCGGTTTCAAAACCAAGAAATCATTCGTGATCTGGGGTGATCAGATGCTCCGCAAGGGACCGTTGCGTTTTCTGGAAAAAATCGCCCTGCATTCGCCGCTGGTGGTATGGGCGCCGATGGCCAGCAATATCTATCACGACTGGTTTTGGTATCCCATTGTC
>CAZVNK010000099.1:3154-8682 GCA_964628115.1 uncultured Ignavibacteriaceae bacterium
ATTCGCAAGTTCAAAAAAACCGAATGGGGACGGCTTTTCGAAACGTATAAAGCGGGAAAATAGGCGATTCCGTCGAACTCCGGCATGTTGCCGTCGTATGTGTACATGACAGCCGTCGAATTTAGTTAAATACTTCTTGACTACTAATTGTATAATTGATACATAGTTAGTAGTTGGTCACCGAGGAGGAGTAAGGATGAAAAAAGTAGTTATTGCATGCATTTTGGCCGCGTTGGTCTGCAATGTGGCTCTCGCGCGCAAAAATGACAAAGCCGGATCGGTCGATGACAACGTGTTTACCGATGCCAAATATGACTATTCGCTGAAAATTTCCGATGACTGGAAATACAGCATTAAGAAGAACAAAGACAACACGCGATTGATTCTCACGCAGAAAAACTATGAAATCCCGACACATTTTCTGCACGCGCCGAATTACACCACCGTGCCGAAAGTTACGATCATCGTCGATACCACTTCTTTGCCGCTCAAACTCTTTGTCGATTCCATACTGCTTGAAGATGTCAATTCCAAACAGCGCAAGAACATTCTGGCGGAGTTCCCTCTGTTGTACGGGGATTTCCTGTTGAAAAAACGAGCCAAGATGACAATCGGTGATGTCGAGGGTATTCGCATTACCGGACAACAGCAGTATACCATTCAGGTCCAGCGTCAGGGTTCGGAGTCCAACCTGGGCGACGTCGTGACCGACTTTTACGGCGGTTCGGTCTTTTTCGCCAAAATCGACGACAAGCATATTATTTTGTTTCATTTTATCTGTGAATGGCGATATTATGAATCGCTTGACCCGGTGTTTGAAAATCTGCTGAAAGGTTTGCAGTTCTCGGGCGGCGAGGCGGAAAAAGAAGAGGGATAAAGAGACAAAATTCCGGCAATCGTCGCGTCGGCGGGTCTATATGAGTCAGGCCGTCGGCTATGTGTTGATATGGAAAGATAACCTTCCAAGGAGGAAGTATGTGGGTGTTCCGGTCAATCCTGATTCTGATAATAATCGCGGTTATTATCGGATTCGCTCTGTATAACAGCGGCCCCGGTCAAACCGTGGACGTCAATTTGATCTGGACGGAACGGATTGATGTGCCGGTTATCACCGTAGTCTTCTGGTCCTTCATTCTGGGAGCGCTGGTTTCCTGGTTGCTGTTTATTTCGGTGTATCTCAAGCAGTCCAACCAGATTCGTGAAGGCAACAAGGCCGTCAAGGGACTGGTGGCCGAGGTGACCGCACTGCGCAACCGGCCGATCGAGGAAACCAGGGATTTATTGAAAAACAAGGGTGAATGACGGAGCGGCAATGGATACGATTATCATTATATTTCTCCTGGCGGTTATCGCGCTGATTTTAACCTACATTTACTATGACCGCTACCGGAAGGAAAAAAAGAGCAAGGACCCCAAAGCCTATATCGACGGCCTGCGGGCAATGCTGGATGGTCGGGAAGAAATCGCGTTCAATAAGTTTCGTGACGTGGTTACCGAGGACAGCACCAATATCGATGCCTATTTACGAATCGGAACGATTTTACGCAAATACGGCAAGGTCGACAAAGCCCTTCAGGTACACAAGGATTTGACTCTGCGCCACGGGCTTGATCTCGAGGACAAGCGGCGGATACTGCAGGCGCTCAGTGAGGATTTCACACTCTTGGGCGACACCGAGGCCGCCCTGAATGCCACAAGAGAACTGCTGGCGCTTGATGCCGGTAATCGCTGGGCACATGCCCAACTGCTGAAGATTTTCGCCGATGCTTCCGATTGGGACAAAGCCTACGAAACCAAGGAAAAGCTGATCAAACTGGACGGCGACCGATCCCGCAAGGGACTGGCGATCTACCGCTTTCATCAGGGCGAAGTGCTCTTCGACCGAAAGGAGTATCATAAAGCCCGAATTTTATTTAAAGAAGCCATCAATATGGACCCCGCCTGTGTTCAGGCCTATATTAAAATCGGTGATTCGTACACTCTGGAAAATCGTCTGGAAGATGCCGTGGCCGTCTGGCAAAAACGGCTCAAGACAGTGCCAGAAGCCGCCAACGCGGTGCTGGGACGGCTAAAGAAGGCGCTGTTCGATCTCGGACGATTCGGCGATATCTCCACCGTCTGCGAGGAAATCCTCGAAACGTCACCGAAAAATCTGGAAGCCCGGCTGACCTTGGCCGATTATCATCTTAAAAAAGGCGAACGGTCGCTGGCGACCGAACATCTTCAGACCGCAATCGACGATCATCCCGATTCTCATATTCCGATTCTCGAATTGGCCAAGCTGTATCTGGCCGGTGGTGAGCATAAGAAACTGTCGAGTTTGATTGATCTTTTAAAAAGCCGGCAGGAGACGGTCAAACAACCCGCTGATATGAAACGCAAGAAAAACGCGAATCCGACACCCATCGTCGAGGATGACGTGCTGATGGGGGGTTAGCATTGTGTCGCCTGATCGTACAACTTGCGCTTGGCTTATGTCTGATTCCGGTTCTCGTCTCGACTGCAGTATCCGGTGAAATTTACGATCTCATCCGGGAGGGAAAACTCGTCCAGGCCCGGGAGAAAATCGATGCCACCGCGACCGCTTCGCGTCGCAACGGCACACTTTTATATTATCAGGCGCTGATCGAATCCGACGGCGCGCAGTCTCTCGAATTTCTCGAAACCGCGTTCAAAACCGGTATGTCGCCGGAATATCTCGAGGACAATATCTATCGCATGGCCCAGTACTACCTGGCCGCGCAGGATTTCGACAAGCTGGAATCATCCGCCCAGGCCTATTTGCAATACTGGGAAAACGGACTTCACCGCTCGGAAGTCCTGCGATTATACGCCATTGCCTGTGAGCAAAACCGTGAAACGGAACGGGCCGATCAATATCGCGACCGATTGCTTAGGGAAAGCGAGGGCAGTCGCATGGAATACGTCGCCCGGCTCGACCGGGCGGTGCGTCATTACCGTGACCGGGAATACATCAAGGCGCAGAATATCTGCCGTCGTCTGGCCGACACGCAGTACGATGAAGTCGTCGTGCCCGCCCTCTACATGTTGTCGTTTTACGCCATGGAGCAAAAACGGGTGGACGATGCCATTCTGTACTATAATCTCCTGCGCGAGGGATACCCCAACGCGGTCGGAGTGGACGATCTGATCGAATTGTTCAGCGGTATGCAACGAGTCGAGTCGACCATCGACGCCGACCGGATCACCGGAACCACCTATACCGTTCAAGCCGGGGTTTTCTCCGTGAAAGACAACGCGAAACGGTTGGGGGAACGGCTTAAACGTCACGGCCAACCGGTGGAAATCACCACCAAAACCATATCCGATACCCAGTACTATGTCGTTTATGTCGGCGAATTCAATTCCTCCGATGAGGCGATGATATTCAAATCCCGTCTCGAAGCATTGGAAAAAGAAGCCTATCAAGTTGTGGCACGATGAAAGCGTCATCCTCGGCAAATCAGGGCATGTCGCCGCTGATGCGTCAGTATCAGGCCTTCAAAGACAAATACCCCGATAAAATTCTGTTCTTCCGCATGGGGGATTTTTTCGAGATGTTCGGCGATGATGCCGTTAAGGCCGCGCCGATTCTGCAAATCGCCCTGACTTCGCGCGGGCATGTCAACGGTCAAAAAATCCCGCTGGCCGGGGTCCCGCATCATAGCGCCGACAAGTATCTCGCCAGACTCCTGGCCGCCGGTGAGAAGGTGGTCGTGGTCGAACAGGTGGAGGATCCCCGTCAGGCGAAGGGAATCGTCAAACGCGACGTCGTCGAAATACTCACTCCCGGAACCGCCACGATCGACGGCGCACTCGATGACACCGCGTCGTTGTACTTGGTGGCGTTGTATCCGTCCGGTAAAACCATCGGGATGGCAATGATCGATTTGTCCACCGGCAAATTCGCGCTGGATGAGGGCGATCGCGATGACATTTTGGAGCGACTGCAAGTGCTCGCGCCGCAGGAAATTCTTTATCCCGAATATGAAACGGAAGATGAATTGGTGAAAACCTTGCGGCGTTTCGGTGAAAAGACTTTGACGCTTTACGAGGAATGGAATTTCGATCATACCACCGCCGAACGCGAACTGGGCGACTTTTTCGGCGTGAGTACCCTCGACGGTTTCGGCGTCGGCGCCATGAAAGCCGCGCTGGCCGCCGCCGGGGCGGTGTATCGCTATCTGCGCGAAAACAACCGCGCCAAACTCGATCATGTCACCCGCCTGACGGTCGCGAAATCCGATGAACACATCCTGCTCGATTACAACACCGTCCGCAATCTGGAACTGGTGAAAAACCTTTCCGAAAACACCGAAAAAGATTCGCTGTACTGGTCGGTCAATAACACCGTCACCGCCGGAGGGGCGCGACGATTGAAAGACAACCTTTTGCATCCGTTCAAAACGCTTGGGCCGATCACCTATCGGCGGCAGGGTGTCGGCGAACTGTACAAAAACCGCGAAACCGCGCTTGATCTTCCCGATCTGCTGAAAAAACTTCCCGATCTGGAACGTCTGGCCGGACGGCTCGGTATGCGCAAAATCAATCCCCGCCAACTGGCGTCACTCGGCGACGGACTTTTAACCGGAACCGCCGTGATCGAATCCGTCGGAGGATTGTATGCCGATGTCTTCAAAGACATGGCTAAGCAGTACCCCGATTTGCATGTCGTCGTCGAAACCATTGCCGGGGCGCTGGTCGATGAACCGCCGCTGGTTGCGTCCAAAGGCGGCATGATCCGGACGGGTCACTCCTCCGAACTGGATGAACTGGTGGCGTCGATCAAAGGCGCACGCGAATATATCGCGTCTCTGCAACGAACCGAGCGCGAACGCACCGATATTTCATCATTGAAAGTCGGTTATAATAAAGTGTTCGGGTACTACATCGAAGTGACCAAAACCCATCAGGACAAAATCCCAGACAATTACATTCGCAAGCAGACACTGGTCAATGCCGAGCTGTATATCACCGAGGAGTTGAAAGAAAAAGAAGACCTGATCTCCGCCGCCGAGGAAAAAATCTTCGCACTCGAAGAACGACTTTTCGATGAACTGGTCGAGAAAATCGCCGTCTCTCTCGAGGATATCCTGCTGGCCGCGAATTTCCTGTCGGAAATCGATTTGTTTGTCGCGCTGGCCAATCTGGCCGCCGAGAAAAATTACTCCTGCCCGGACATCGCCGAAGGCGGCGCGTTGGAAATCGTCGGCGGACGGCATCCCGTTATCGAGGATTTACTCCCGCCGGGCAATTTCGTCAGCAATGATTTGGCGCTCGACCGCGACGGCGACCGCATCATGATTCTCACCGGGCCGAACATGTCCGGCAAATCGACCTATCTGCGCCAAATCGGCCTGATTGTCATTCTGGCCCAAATCGGTTCGTTCGTGCCCGCCGAATCGGCTCGCATCGGACTGGTCGACCGGGTTTTCACGCGCGTCGGCGCCATCGACAATCTCGCTCGGGGGCAATCGACATTCTTGGTCGAGATGATCGAGACCTCCAATATTCTGCATAATGCCACG
>CAZVNK010000100.1:0-1222 GCA_964628115.1 uncultured Ignavibacteriaceae bacterium
TTTAATCCCGCGACGACCATTTCATACACGCTGGCAAAGCGAAGCCCGGTAACGATTACGGTCTATAACGTATTGGGGCGTGAGGTGGCGACGCTGGTCGACGATGTCAAACCGCGCGGACGACACGTTGTCACCTGGGATGGAACCGACGACAACGGCCGGGCGACGGCATCGGGAATCTATTTCTACCGTATGGTGACGTCATCAGGTTCGGAAACGAAAAAAATGCTATTGCTCAAGTGAATTTCCCGACAATCACCTTCCTGATATCCGATGATGCTTGCAGAAAACGAAATTATACGTAAATTATGTATACGAAACCGGCTTGTATGAGAATTAATATTTACCGGGATGTAAGCAATATATAAAAACGGCACACCGTTGTCGGCCGGTCAGCATAAAATCAGGAGGACAGCATGACCTTGCGAAAAGTAATTTTCATCATCGCGGCTTTATTGTTGGCGATGGCAGGCGATACCTTTGGCTTGTATACCGCATCCGATACGCCGATCTCAACGCCGGAGCCGACCCGGCTGATTGTCAAGTTCCAGCCGACGTCCGAAATTGCCGTGCGGAGGACTTCCGATGGTGCACTGGCAATGGGATTGACTGCGGTCGACCGGCTGAACGGTGACGCCGGTATTTCCGGAGCCGAGCGACTGGCTCCACGGACAATCACGCCGTCTATTGCACATCCTCTGCATAACGTCTACGTTCTGACCGCTCCGACGGGAACGAATCTCGAAGCGCTGGCCGAAGAGTACAACGCGCTGGACGAAGTCCTCTATGCCGAACCGGACTATTCGGTTATGCTGTATGATGCACCCGATGATTCGCTGTATCAATACCAGTGGCATCTGTCCAACACCGGCCAATTGCATCATCATGTTATGCGTTATTCCGGCAATAACAATGATACGCTGGTCATGGTCGCCGGACTGCCCGATGGCGATATCGACTTCGATGAAGTCACCGCCGCGCCGCCCGATGACACGGAAATCGCATGCTCAAATTCAAGATAGTACTGATTGCGGTACTGGCGGCCATGGCCCTGATAGTCGTTCTCCAGAACACGGCTCCGGTGGAGACCAAGTTCCTTTTTCTGTCTGCGACCATGCCGCGGGCGGTGCTGCTGCTGATAACGGGCCTGATCGGTTTCGTACTGGGAATCCTTGTTGCACTCGTTATGATCAAGGGGGAGAAGGAGGCGGTTTGAGGATGT
>CAZVNK010000100.1:1232-8619 GCA_964628115.1 uncultured Ignavibacteriaceae bacterium
CGGCAATATGTGGGTCAACCCGCGCGAGATTGCCGATAACGGAGTCGACGACGATCACAACGGATATATCGACGACGTATACGGCTGGGATGCGTCGGCGCAGATTTTGGGGCTTGATTCCACCGGCGTCGACCCGATCGATTCGCACGGGCACGGGACGCACTGTGCCGGGATCGTGGCCGCGGTTGCGGGCAACGAAATCGGCGTGGTCGGTGTTGCGCCGAACTGCAAAATTATGGCGTTGAGCTTTCACCCGGTTCCGATGATATCCCGTATTGCCGAAGCGCTGGTGTACGCCACCGACAACGGTGCCGACGTCGTCAGTATGAGTTTCGGACTGGCCTATTCCAGCGAACTGATGAAAGACGCGTTGGCCTACGCGAAATCCAAAGGGATCGTGCTGTGCGCCTCATCCGGAAACGACGGGCAGGAAGCCTACAATTTTCCGGCGTCGTCGGAATACACGCTGGCCATCGGCGCCACCAACGACTCGGATCATGTTACCACGTTTTCCACGTTCGGTAATCAATTGACCGTAGCCGCCCCGGGGCAGTCGGTGTTGTCGCTTCGGGCCGCCGGTACGGATATGTACGGTTCGGAAGGCAATGAGCCGCGCGTGCATGTCGTCGACAGCATGTACTATCTGGCATCGGGAACCAGCATGTCCTGCCCGGTGGTCGCGGGTGTCGCGGCGTATATCAAGTCACTTTCGCCGGGTTTGCGTCCGGAACGGGTGCAGGAGATTATCGAGCAGACCGCCGATGATATCCGCGATCCCTACGGTATCGGTTGGGATTTGCCGGGCTGGGATCAGTACAGCGGTTACGGGCGGGTCAATCTGGAGCGCGCTTTGGCCATGACACCGCGTGTCGGCGCCAAAATAACGAGTCCGCAACGACATGAAATCGTCTCCGGTCGGATCCCGATCACCGGGATAACGACCGGTTCCGATCTGTACGGATACACACTCGACTACGGTGAAGGGCGCGACCCCGAAGTCTGGAAGTATTTGGCATCGGGACGCGGAGTCGATAAAGACCTGCCGCTTGTTTACTGGGATACCGACGGACTGCCGGCCGGTGTGTATACGCTTCGTCTGCGGGTCGGGGAGCAAAACGTGTCGTATGTCACGGTGCATGTCATCAACGAAACCGGGCTGGCGTTCACCCTGCCGGGAGAGTCCGACACCCTCAGTACACTGGCGACCGTGTCGGCCGACGGGTACTGCATCGATTTCAGCGATTTGCAGTTGTCATTCCGCGCCGACAATGATACCGCCGAATGGGAGACTATCGCCCGGCGGTCGGTGCCGGCGTACGACGACGTCATGTTGTACTGGCTTCTCAGCGGACTGGAGGCGGGCGGCTATTACCTGCGGCTGTCGCTGTACGATGCATACGGCCCGGTGCGATCCGATTCGATAAAAGTGCACGTGCGGTCGCTGTTCGATACCAAACGAGCGTGGATGACCGAAATCGGCGAGCAGGCGACGATCGTGCCAAATTACGGCGATTTCGACAACGACGGCAACAATGAAATCATCGTCGGTTCCCTGACCGGTATTCACGTGTACAATCTCGACGGGACACCTAAAACCGACGGCATTCCCGATTTCCCCGTCAATACGTTCACGACGCCGATTGCGGTGGGTAATCTGGACGGCGACGGTGTCGACGATATCGTGGCCATCGGCTACGAACCGCCGTTTCTCTACGGGTGGCCGTCGAGCGGCGAACCGTTCGTCAATCATCTGGGATTGTACCCGACGGTTTCCTACTTCAACAACAACACCGAGAACCGATTCCCGAAGGTGTTTTTGAAAGATATCGACGGCGACAACCGCGACGAAATACACGTGTACATCTATGACAGCGACGTGCCGCGCGCGTTGATGTTCGACTCCGACGGAAGCCTGTTGCATCGATTCGATTACGCCATCGAGTATCTCCCGGCCGATCTGGACGGCGACGGGATCGATGAAATCTACACCATGCCCAGGCGGTACGGAATGCTGAGACAACTCGACGCCATCAAGGGCGTGACGCTCGACAGCCTGCTGATCACGATCAACGGCAGTGACTATATCTGTCAGGGACTGTCGGCGTACGATATCGATCGTGATCTCAAACCGGAATTGATCGTGTTCGGGTACTATTACGATTTCGGCTACTGGTTGTACGCGTTCGATGAAAACCTGCAGTTGAAGGACGGCTGGCCGCGCGATATGGGTATGAACAGCTACATCGTCCCGACCGTGCCGATTTTCGGCGATATCGACCGGGACGGAACCGTCGAATATTTCACCGGGTATTTCGATTTGGATTACAGTTACGTGTACGCGTGGAATATCGACGGGACACCGTATCTGAGCGGTAGCCCCGCCGCCTTTTTCGCCCAGACTCCGCAGGTCAGTTACATGAACATGCTGTTGCTGGCCGACATGAACGGTGACGGCGACGCGGAAGTGGTCGCCTGCGCCAACAACGACGCCTTTTTCACTTACGAGGTGCAACGCATCTATGCCTGGGATAAATACGGCGACGTGATTGCGGGATTTCCGATCGTGACTTCCCAGGGCGTTACGACGTACTGTCGGTACATCCCGACCGTCGGCGATATGAACCGCGACGGTTTCGTCGACGTGACCATGACTACGCCGGACCACAACGTCGCCTTTGTCAATTTCCCGGGCGCGGTGTATGACCCCTGCCTTTCGCCCTGCCCGCACTGGCGCTATGACCGCGCCATGAGCAATGTCATGGTACCGTCGTGTAACCAAACCGACGTCGACGATGGTCATGACGACCTTCCGGGTTCGTTCCACGTCGCGCAGAATTATCCCAATCCGTTCAATCCGTCGACCGCGATCGTCTATTCGCTGTCGGCCCGGTCCACCGTGACCGTGACCGTTTATGATATCCTCGGACGAACGGTTAAGACCCTGGCCGATCAAATGCAAACGGTGGGAACGCATCGCGTGATATGGGACGGCACCGATACCAACGGCCGGGCGGTTGCCTCGGGGATTTATTTCTACCGGGTGAAAACCGACGGCTTTACCGAAACGCGCAAAATGACCCTGCTGAAATAATCCGAACCGCAAAATCGCTTTTATACGGCGGGACGGGGAACACCCTCGTCCCGTTTTTTGTTCTTGACATTAACGGTAATACAATGTATTAACGCTGGTATGATATAACAACAGACGGATGAGTTTATGAAAAAGCAAAAAAGTGAAATCGTTACGTTCAAGGCGGATGAGCAGTTGCTGGAAGCGATGAAGGGGATTCCGAATCGCTCCGAGTTTATTCGGTCGGCGGTTTTGGATGCACTCGAGAACACCTGCCCGTTGTGCCGGGGGGCCGGTAAGCTCTCTCCGCAACAGATGGAACACTGGAAGCGGTTCGCGGTCGATCACTCGGTGAAAGAATGCGGGGAATGTCACGAGCTATATCTGGTTTGCACTCATAACCGTACTACGGCAAAACATAAGAAGTGAATGGATATCTCCCGCTTTTCGAGGTCCTCGGCAACAACATCTCATACATGGGCGGCCCCGGTCGCGGTCAGCACACAAAGATGTGCAACCAGATTCTCATTGCCGGAACCATCGTCGGGACCTGCGAATCACTTCTCTATGCCGAGGCCATGGGCCTGGATCCGCAGGCTGTGATCGATATCATCGGAAAGGGTGCCGCCGGTTCCTGGACGATCAACAACCTGGGACCGAGGATCGTCCGCGGGGACTATGACACCGGTTTTTTCGTCGAACACTTTATCAAGGATATGGGAATCGCCCTTCGGGAGGCTGAGGCCTACGGATTGTCACTGCCGGGACTCGCCCTGGTTCACCAGCTTTATATCGCTGTAAAATCCCAGGGGCATGATCGGCTGGGAACACAATCGCTCATCCTCGGACTCAGGGCACTGAATGGACGTTAACCATCCACCGGTATGAGCGGGTTCATCCACTATGTCCCCAACGACATGCGAAAATTCGGAAGTTTTTCAGAACGAAGTGCTCGAGAAAGAGCTTCGTTATCCCGGCATTTCCGCATCACCGAAGGAAATTGAAGATCTCGCACGGTCTGTTCGAAGGCGGCAGGCAGTATATCGTTTCAAAGCGCATGTGCCGATCCCCTGGGTGATCTTCATCGGGGGAACCGGTACGGGCAAATCCACCATATTCAATGCCCTCTGTGGAGAAACAATAAGCAAAACAGGGGTTGAACGCCCGCAAACCGACGGCCCGGTACTCTACCTGCACCGCCGCATCTCCCTGGCGGAATATTTTCCCTTTTCCGATACACTGAATAATCATCTCAAAGGAGACGAGACACCCCCGAACGGCACGGCAGGTTCAGCCGGCAACTACACGATCATCAGGCATGAACGTGATGAACTTGCCCACGTGATTCTGGCGGACGCACCCGATCTGGACAGTATCGACAGGCGGCACCGCGAAATCGTGGACGATCTCTATCTCATGGCGGATTATATCGTCTTCATCGCAAGTCAGGAAAAATATGCTGATGCGGTTCCCTCGTCACTGTTAAGCCGCATTATTGAGGAAGGGAAACCCTGTCTCTTCGTTCTCAACAAGGCCTCCGATTCGCTGAGTGCGGGCGACGTACTTGACCTCTATTCGCGTCAGGGATTGACCCTGGAGGAGAAAAATACCGTCACGATCCCCTATGTGCAGGGTGGAATTCATAAGGTTCCCCTGGATTCGGAGCCTCTGCGAAGTTTCCGGGACTTTTTTTTCCGCACCATGACAATCGAAAAAAGCGCCGCGTTGATAGATGAGGGACGGAACGTGACCGCCGGGATACTTGGTGAAGAAATCGATCATCTCGTTGCATTGCTTGAGACCGAATCGGAAGAGTCGGAGGCATGGCGTGCCCGCCTCGACGCGCTTTTCCTCGAGAAGGGGAGGGTGCTTCTCGCCGCCATGGCCGACCGGTACAAAAAGGGAAACCTTCTCGCCATACAGAAAGAGGTGCGGAGGGTATTCAGCCGCTACGATGTGCTGGCGGGACCGCGTCGCTATGTGGCACGACTCGTCACCTTGCCCTTTCGCCTGATCGGTCTTCGACCGCGGCTGCAACAGAACTCACGCAAAAAAGAACTTATCGATGCCGGACGACGCATCGATTTCACACCGGTTCTATTCGGTATTGACGACATCAACAGAGCTGTCCTGGAGAACTTTTCCCCGGCTGACGTTGCGGCACCCCTGTATCGGGCACTGAGAAATCCCGAAGTTCCCCTGTCGTCAACCGAAATTACGGACAAACTTGAAGCGCTGCGGGTAGACCTTGCCGCGTGGCTTGAAGATATGTTCAGCGAACTCATGAAAGGAATCCCCCGGCACAAGGAACTGGGCATCTATTCAACATCGATTTTGTGGGGTACGGCCATCGTTTCCTTTGAAATCGTTCTCGGCGGCGGCTTTGGTCTTCTTGAAGCGATTCTTGATTCCTTCATCGCCCCCCTGATCACGAAAGGGTCCTCAGAGCTTTTCGCGTATAATGAATTACGGCAGATCGCCCGTGAACTGGACAGTCGCAACAGGGAAGGCCTCCTTGCAATCCTCGAGGAACAGAAAACACGGTATCACGAATCCCTTTTGTCCGTGACGACTGCAGAAGAAACCTTTGAACTGCTCCGACGGCTCGGGAAAGAAAGGGAGCGTCGCCATGATTGACAACGTCGAGCGGCTGCATGAAAGGTTGCGTACAATCGAGGAGGTTGTCAATCGGTGCAGGCATCTTTCTTTTCTCTGCGACGAGAAGAGGGACGGGATACTCGGCGACATCGCCGAGATCAGAAGCAGGATTGACGCCTTCGAAGAACAGACGCTGACTGTCGGCATTCTTGGAGGAACCGGGGTCGGCAAGTCGAGCCTTATGAATGCCCTCGCGGGGAGCCTGATTTCTTCCACGGACCATCGCAGACCACACACGGATGCGATATTGTTGTACCGGCACCGGGAGACGCCGATGCCGCGAAAACTTACGCAGACCGATCTTCACTGGAAGGATATCACTCATGAAGCTGAAGAGATCGGCCGGATACTCCTCTGCGATCTTCCCGACTTCGACAGTATCATGGAAAGGCATCGCGAGAGCGTAATCGGCTTTCTCGCGCATCTTGATCTCCTGATCTGGATGGTGTCGCCGGAAAAATACGGCGACGCCAGATTTTACGACTTTCTTCATTCCGTTCCCAAGGCAAAGGACAATTTTTTCTTCATCCTCAACAAGACCGATCTGGTTTTCGACGCCGATGAAGGGTATGAGCAACTCCGCACGGTGACGGAGCGTCTGCAAAGCTATCTGCATCGGAGCGGAATCGACACGCCCCGTCTCTATGCGGTCTCGGCCAAGGAAGCGCTTCAGACACCTGCAAGGTCTTCCTGGAATCAGTTTGCCGCACTGAGACGTGAAATTTTCCGTCAACGGAATGCCAAGGAGGTGCGTAACATAAAGGCATTAAACATCGACGCGGACATTCATCGCCTCGTGCAAACGCTGAAAGTCGATACAGCAGCCCTTGGTACATTAGGACAGTCACTCTCCAGACTCATCGATTCGGTCAGAGCGAAGGTGCCGGAGATGAAAAATACCACGGAGCAATTTACGAAACAGGCAATCAATCGGGAGTGCCGAGACACTCTTCTCCGTGAAATCGCCGATACGTCGCTCCTGGTGGGCCCCACGGCAGGGGTGTATCACCTGGCGATTCACCGGCTGGAACGTTCTTCGGATTCGGGGAAAGGTGATCCGTTCAGCGCGGTGGGTGCTGCCGCAGCTGCTGTGCAGAATTTTTTCGAGCGGCAACTCAAATCATTGCATGACCGCATTTTTGTAAACCTGGTGCAGGATGGTATCGCCACTTCCTCCGCCAGGGGAGTGAGTGACATTCTCCTCATGCCGGATCGCGACGTTGAGACCGGAGAAAAGCTCCGTGCAATCTTTCATGCCGGTATCGATAGGAGAAGAACCATTCCCGAGCGTCTTTTCATGATCCTTCAATATGCAGCCTATCTCGCCGTAGCGATACTCTTCCTTTTCGCCCTCGGCGGTGAGGAATCCACAAAAAGGATCATTGAAGATCCGGGATGGAGCAGCATCCTCTCTTTTCTTGCCTCGACGGTCTTTGCACTTTTCAGCCTTCGCGGGGTAGCGGCACTTGCAAGTTTTCTTCTCATCAATGCCATCCTTGCCTATCGGTTTTATTTACGCCACAAGGGTATTACCGTTAAAAAGACCGACCGCATTATCGGCAGATTCTCGAAAAAGGTATCACTCCTGTGGGCAGCCCTGTTTGAAAAAAAAGTAGAGGAACTCCATGGTGTCTGCAGCGAAATAGACATGATAGAGGC
>CAZVNK010000101.1:0-2691 GCA_964628115.1 uncultured Ignavibacteriaceae bacterium
ATTGATCGCGGCCGCCTGATACGTCTTTGCAGGAAGGTGTCCATGTCGGAAATGCTCGATCTTTTTTTTACCGGATTGCGGAATTCACGAAACAGACTGCTTTTACTTGACTATGACGGCACGCTCGCGCCGTTTCGCGAAAAACGCAATGAAGCTGTCCCCTACCCGGGCGTGGAACAACGTCTGGATGAGCTGATCGCGTCGAAATCCACCACCGTCGTGATTATCTCCGGGCGGGCTATTCGCGATCTGAAACCACTTCTCCGTGTGAAAAAATACCCCGAAATGTGGGGAAGCCACGGTTGGGAGCGACTCGACAAAAACGGCGTCTACACCCTTCGCCATGCCGATCCGGCGAGCCTTCGCAATCTGACCGAGGCGAAAAAATACATAGAAGACAACGACTTAAAAGCATATCTCGAAGAGAAACCGGTATCGCTGGCGATTCATTATCGGGGTGTCGATCCGGACAAAATCCTTGAAATCAGGCATAAAATATTGCATCATTGGAAAGGACTGCTTGCGGAATCACAGCTGACCAGTGCCGAATTCGACGGTGGATTGGAACTGAAACTTCCGAGTTTTACCAAAGGTGACGTTGTTGGGGAGATCATAAAACGATATCCGGAGTTACCGGTGACCGCGTATCTTGGTGATGACATGACCGATGAAGACGCCTTTCGGGCGCTTCCGAAATCGGGACTGGGTGTGTTGGTGCGCAGTAAAAAACGGCCGAGCGAAGCCGATATTTGGATACAACCGCCGGATGAAATGCTGGCGTTTTTGGACAGGTGGCTGAACCTTGACACATCGCGTTGACAATATCAATGAACTGAAACCGATCATCGCATCCAATCGTCTGCCGATCAAACTGGAACGGATCGAGCGTGATTGGCATATTCTCAACGGAACCGGCGGGCTGGTGACCGCGCTGGCGCCGGTGCTTCGCAATAACAACGGAATCTGGGTCGGATGGCCGGGTGCTCCGGTCAACCAGGAACTCGAAAACCTTCTGCAGTCCAACGCCGCCGATATCGGATATCAGTTGAAAATTGTCGATCTGTCCGAAGAGGAAATCGACCTGTTCTATCGCGGTTTTTCCAACGAGGCGCTCTGGCCGCTGTTTCATGACCTGATCGATCATTGCAGTTTCGATATCAAACACTGGGAAACCTATCAGCAGGTCAATTACAAATTCGCGAAAGCAATCGCCGACGTCGCCTTCGACTCCAGGCTGATCTGGGTTCAGGATTATCATTTGATTATGACCGGGTATTTTCTCAAGGAAATGGGATTCACCGACAACACCGCGTTCTTTTTGCATATCCCGTTTCCGCCGCAGGATATTTTCATGCGTCTGCCCTGGCGACAGGAAATCCTTGAAGCCATGCTCTGCTACCGGCTGATCGGTTTTCAAACCGAGCGCGACCGCCGCAATTTTATCCGCTGTGTCAAATCCCTGCTTCCCGAAGCGCAGGTCAGTCAGCATCGCAAATACCAGACCATCAAATACGACGATCAACTCAGCCGTATCGGCGCGTTTCCGATCAGTATCGACTACAAAGGATTCAACGACGACGCTAAATCCAAGGACGTCAACGATGCCGCCTGGTATTTTCACGAGAGTTTCCCCGATCAAAAAATAATCGTCGGGATCGACCGTCTGGATTACACCAAGGGAATCCCGCATCGCCTGCTGGCATTCGAAAACTGTCTGGAACGATATCCCGAACTGCGGCGCAAAATCACGCTGGTCGAAGTCGTGGTGCCGAGCCGCACCGAGGTTCCGGAATATCAAATGATGAAAAAGCAGATCGACGAGATGGTCGGACGAATCAACGGGCGTTTTACCGAGGGCGGCTGGGTGCCGATACACTACATTTTCGGGACACTGTCGCGTTCGGAACTGCTGGGATGCTACAAGGCGTCCGAAATCGCGCTGATCACGCCGCTCAAAGACGGGATGAATCTGGTCGCGAAAGAATATTGCGCCGCGCACGTCGATGATCTGGGGGTGCTGATTCTGTCCGAATTCGCCGGCGCCGCCAGCCGTCTCAAATGCGGGGCTATTTTGGTCAATCCCTACAACGTCATCGAGGTAGCCGACGCGATTTTCCGGGCCTATATCATGGATCAGGGAGAGCAGAAAATCCGCATGCGTAAAATGCGCTCGGAAGTCCGCCGCAACAACGTGTTTCGCTGGGTGGAGCAGTTTGTCGCGACGTTCGAACTCGAAGACGAAAAAAGGCATATCAAGGCCGATTCGCCGGTTTCCGCGTCCGCGCCGGAGTAAAAAAAAATCCATAAAATTTCTATCGCGGGGGGTTGCCAACTTTTTTTAAAGTTGTATACTGCTTTGCTATTATTACGGTGCGTATCGACCCTGTTAGAGAAGGAGACGAGCCATGACTCTCACAACGACACAGAACAACATGCTGGGGTATTCCGATCTTTCGGACAAGGAACTGCTGGACCTGGACGAACGGTACGGTGCGGATCACTATCAACGACTCAAAACCATCGTGCGCAAGTCGCAGGGGGCGTGGCTGTATACGCAGGACGGGCGGAAAGTTCTCGACTGCCTGGCCGCCTACAGCGCCGCCAACCCGGGACATCACCACCCCAAAATCGTCGCGGAGCTGGTGGATGCGCTTCAGCGCGGCGAGACCCGCTGGATCGCGACCCGGTACA
>CAZVNK010000101.1:2701-8596 GCA_964628115.1 uncultured Ignavibacteriaceae bacterium
ACGTGATGTAGCTGTTTTTGCAGAAAGTTTCGACCCTCATGCCGCAGTTGGGCCTGCGTTTCGGTTCCGACGGTAACAAGGCCCTGCCGAAAAACGGCGGGGTGGAATCGGTCGAAACGGCGATCAAACTGCTACGTTATTACGGATACAAAGAGAAAGGCATCCCCGACGGCAAACAGGAGATTATCGTCTATGACAATAATTTCCACGGCCGCATGATTACGGTGGTGTCGTTCTCCACGACCCCGAAATACAAGGAAGGTTTCGGCCCATTGACGCCGGGATTCAAAGCGGTCCCGTACGGCGATTTGGCCGCAACCGAAAAAATGATCACCGAGAATACCTGCGGTATTCTGGTGGAACCGATGCAGGGCGAGGGCGGCATGTATCAGCCTCCGCAGGGCTTCCTGAAAGGCCTTCGTGAGCTGGCCGACAAACACAACCTGCTATTGGCATTCGATGAAGTCCAGGTCGGCCTGGGCCGTACCGGCAAAAACTTCTGTTTCCAGCATGAAAACATCATTCCCGACGCGGTCGTGCTCGGCAAGGCGATTTCCGGCGGACTGGTGCCGCTGTCGGTGATGGTGACCAACAGGAGCCTGATGGATCTCGCATTCAAGCCGGGTTCCGACGGTTCGACCTACGGCGGATATCCGCTGGCCTGCGCCGCCGGTATAGCCGCGCTGGATGTTTTACAGAACGAGAAACTGGCCGAGCGCAGTGCCGAAACCGGCAAGGTGCTCAAAGAGAAAATCGAAAAGGTCGCGGCACGTTCCTCGCATGTCAAGGAAGTGCGCGGACGCGGGCTGTTTATCGGGATCGAGGTGAAAAACGGCGATGCCATGATGTACTGCCGCAAAATGCTCGATATGGACATGTTGGTCAATGACAGCCACGGCCATACCATTCGTATCTCGCCGCCGCTGATTATCAACGACGATGAGGTCGATTATATTGTCGAACGGCTGGAGAAAGTCCTGGTCGACTGATTGGTTTGATTATGATCGATGCCGCCGGGCAATGAGTTTCGGCGGTGAATATAAAGACCCTCATCTTTTCAATTACCCTTATCCGGTGCGGTCTTCGGATCGCACCGGTGTTTTTTGGCATGATCACAATTATTATTCTTTTAAGCATTTAACATTATTTTTCTATTGACAATACAGAATGGACCTTTTAGCTTTTAGTAAAAGGTGGATGTTAAAACATCAGTGTCTATTCAGATACGTTCGATATCAGCGATTCACACCAATTCAAAAAGCATTCAGCTTTAATTAATACGTTAAAGCGTCGGATTAACCGGAAACAGTCTTAAGATCGAATCCAAATGGCGACGGGTTGGTTGGTCTTAGGGCGAAGAGGGAATCTGCGCCAGTGGTTTTGACGCGGATGGGATGAGTTGTTGTGTGTAGGTTAATTGACTCTTCTTGTGCCGGTTTTTCAATTTTTACGGTGTCAATCATCTCGACGCCATCGACACCATTCATTATATTTGCAATCTTAATTTTATCCATCTGTTTTAGTCTTAGTATACCCAAGGTGTATTTATGAAAAGAACCATTATTATTCAGGTATGTTATTTTTTCCTGTTGCTTATTTCATGTGCTTTTCCGCAATCATATGACGTTGAGGATGCTTCTCCACCGATATTTCATACTGAGCGTACACCCTTGTATGCCGACAGTCCGCTTTTTAAGGAAAAATATTGCTTAATTTTAGATCGAGAGTGCGAAGATGGCCGGTTAATCATTGATGTTAGAATTGCCAATGGATCTCGGCCATTCGACATTAAACTGTCCGGCGATACCGTTCATGTTTCATTGAACGCAACCTCGTTTGGGAAGAAAAGACTATTAACATCGCCGGTTATATTTCCCATGCTGTTTTATCTTTGCATCGCCATGGAGGGCGACACCGCCACCTACTATGTCGAATGTGATTCAATAAGTACTGCCATTACAGTACATGAAATTGCCAAGGCATGGTTTATCGAAAAAGAACCCATACGCAGGCTCCCGGCAGGATTTTTCTGGATTTATCAACCATCACCATCTGATGCCGAAATCATGGAAAATGTTAAAGAAAAATTAAATCGTGAATCGTTTGCTGAATATGTGGTCTTGGATGAAGGATATTATCATTGTTTGCCGACACCCAACGTGCGGATAGTTGACAATAGAAACCTGACGGATATCGGCCCTATATATTTTTTCCGTGGCAACTCATCTACCGACATGAAAAAAGTGTCCGAGATTTTGGATGATTACGATCAAAGTAATAGTCTTGTTTTGGATTTTCATTAGTGAAGTGACGTAATGACGCGAAAATATATTTTATTACACATACCTGTCTATATACTTGCCTGCTTTGGGCTGTGTATCGTCATCCTTCTATTCGGCGCCTATGCCGGTAAATCAAAACAAACAACCGCTTATACGGCTGTTGTTGGTGATGGTGTTGTTCGGTATATGCAAATGGATACGGCGATAACACTCGGCAGTTTAGAAAACCTACTGACCCGTGAATATTATGACTGTTATCCTGAAGTGGAGACAGAATTAAAAATAGAAATAGAAACTCCATCACCAAGGTTTTGGGTGTATTTAACGCTGGATAACCAATATACGATATTTATGGATTACGTCTTTGTCTGCAACACATGTCCGGACAATACCACCTTTCATGTATACAGAAAAAACGTATTTGCTGACAGCAATTCATGCTTTGTCTCCGGTGATGGATTCTTTAGAACAGATATCAACACCATGGATTATCTCACATTAGGCAATTTGAAAGAGTGATATAAACAAAAAGAGGGTTCTCTCACGTGATGATGAACTGCTTAATGGGATTTTCTAAATTCTTTATCCGCCATTGAGGAGGTGATGAAGTTGGGTAAGAAAGTTGGAATGGCGATAATGTTGTTGTTGGTCGTGTTTATTACCGTACAACCGGTAATAGCCGGGCCACCAGAAACACCGACAAATGCTGTCGTAATAGGATGGTATGCTTGTGCGGGCGACTCGTTTGGTGAAACGCTTAACTGTGTGCGATGGTTTATCACGCACTGGTTGGGCGGCTCCGCGAATTTCTTCTAAATGAAGTTACGTATGAACGAAGGAACAGGTGTCGATTTGCCTGTTCCTTCGAAAGGAATAACATGATACATAGAGTATTATTAGCTTTGATGATTGCATTCTTACTATGTGGTCAATTCAGTCTTATTGCCTGCAATGATCAATCAACAGCGTATTGTGAGGCGGGGGCGTTATTTCTTGAAAGGAAAATGTTAGATAGCGCAGAATGCTGTTTTAGAAAGGCAATCGACATTGATCGGCGGTGTATTTGTGCATACTCTGGTTTGGGCACAGTGTATTTAAGAGCGGCCATTGAATATAAAAACCTGAAGTCTTATGAGGAAGCCGGTATCAATCTAAATCATGCCAGGAAGAATTACGCAATTGCCAACGTGATTGATCCTGAAAACGTGACTGTCCTTAACAATCTCGGCCTCGTGGCTTATGAACTTAACCAATTCAATGAGGCTGAAAATTACTTTAAAAAGGTGCTTGAGTTAAAAGAGAACGATCCGACAGCTTTGCAGAACATCGGTAATACGTTGTTTTGGTACGGAAAATATCCCGAAGCCCTCATTATGTGGAAAGCCGCTTTGCAGAATGACAGGCTCAGTGATAGAATGAAAGCCGATATATGGATGAATATCGGTATTGTCTGGTATAAAAGCGACTTTATTGACAGTGCACATCACGCCTTTTCTCAATCAGTATTTTATAATCCAACTTCTTCTGAGGCATTTGTCTGGTGGGGGTGGAACATGGAAGTGATGGGCGAATGGCAAAAAGCCATTGAAAAATATCAAATGGCTATTTCATTGGACTCCTGTAATGAGTCGGCCTATTATTCATGGGTTATGCTCCTGACTATTAGATGCAGTGAAAAGGAATTGTTTACGTATAAGGACAGAATCGATGATCTTATTAAGAAAATAAGAACGGTCATAGATCAATGTGGCAATAGAGCAACATATCACTTGGACCTGGCTATGCTTTGGGTGGCGAAAGGTGATCGTCAGAAGGCAATGAATGAACTTGTTTTGGCAGGTCAATTAGACTCTTTGATAAAATTCCCACCGGAGTTGTCGTTCGATGAATAGATTTGATAACAGATATCAACCTCGCACCAGGCGATGGACGGTGATTTCCGAACGGGCGCCGAGCCTGATTTGCGGCCCCCAGTAGCCGGTTCCCCGGCTGACATAGACGTGCGTACCGTCGTGCGTGTGAAATCCTGAAAAATACGGCTGAGTCAGCGCCGCCAGGAAGTGATACGGGAAATACTGCCCACCGTGGGTGTGCCCCGAAATCATATAATCGAAACCCGCTTTCGATGCTTCGAAAATACTTTTCGGCTGATGCGCCAGCAGGATTTTGGCGTGGCTTTCCGGGGCGTTTTCAAAAGCTTGATGCGGGTCGGATACGTGCTTGTCGCCGAAGCGACCGCCATCATAATCGGTGACTCCGGCCAGCAGAAGTTTACCCTCACCGCGCTGGATTATCCGATGCTCATTTAGTAACACCGTGAATCCCAGCCGGGAGACTTTTTCGATCCACGGTTCCACGCCGGTGACGAAATACGACCCGTACGGCGCATGCAACTCCGCCAGCGGGGCGACGTCGCCGCCCAACTGCGCCACCGAGCCGTCGACCAGATCGCCGGTCAGCGCCACCAGGTCGGGTTTCAATGCGTTGACCGTGTCGACCACGGCCTGCACGAACGGTCGTTTGATCGTACTGCTGACGTGAATATCGGTAATTTGCACGATGGTGAATCCGTCGAGATCGGCCGGGAGGTTTTTCAGCGGGACGTCGACCCGGACGATATTCGGATCGCGCAATGCCCCGTACACACCATATCCGGTCAGCGCACCGGTCAGGCCAAGAAGCCCCAGATTGACCGAGTTGACCAGAGCCCGGCGGCGTTCCGGATCGACCGCATCCTCCACCCCCGTTTGCATCCCGAACAGGCCGACCGTGATCTGCACCAGCCGATGCACGCCGGACGACACCAGCAGGATTAGATCCTTCGCGACCAGAATCGCAAACAACAGGGTGATAAAGCCGAAACCGAGATAGCCGACCCACGCCAGCGCGTCGATCAGTCCGCTGGTCCTGCCGCTGAAGCGAAAGGCCGCCGTCACGATCGGCAACGCCCAGAACACGGCCAGAAGACCCCACAGTATAATCGTTATCGGCAGGCTGAAATCCGCCGGCAGGATCAACCGCCAGCCGACATACCCGTACAACAGGGCCAGCACGATTATGGCAATTAAAATAAACATTATATATTAACTGGCATAACCCCGAAGTGATTTCGTGGGTTCCTGGTTTTAACCGAATCGACCGAAGATCGGCCGATGGTATTGCGGATTGGTGCTATCGATCCAGCCGCTTGATCGCCTCTTCGTACGGCGTGAATCCCGACAATCCTCTCGCCCAGGCCTTGTCCGGTTGGTGAAACGCAGGATTGTCATGAATAACCTTCAGCAGTTTCTCGGTTTCCTCCGGGGCCGCCAGATGCGAGATTCCGACCGCCCGCTCACCGAGACTCAATCCACGCGGATCGAACGCGCCGTACTCGGTCACCAGCACCACCTGATCGGCGGGAATCGCCGTGGTGGTAATTCCGGCCGGACACATATCGACGATTTTGGAGAGACCTTTCACCGTTTTCGATTTCATGGCGATAATGGCCACTCCCCCCGGGGAGTATTGCGCGCCGCGAATGAAATCGGCCTGGCCGCCGACGCCGCTGTAAATATGACGGGCGTCGAGCGAATCGGCCCAGATATTGCCGTGAAGATCGACTCCGATGGCG
>CAZVNK010000102.1:0-2060 GCA_964628115.1 uncultured Ignavibacteriaceae bacterium
ATGGCATATGCGATTCCCTCATCACGGATATGGCCGGTTATATCATCCTGATATCCTTCGAATCCCAAAGAGGTGTGATAGACATCACAATCGTAGAAAAGGCCGACATAGCCATGCTCGATAAGGTCATCGCCGATATTGGTAATGATCATATCATAAATAATCGTTTCCTGATATGGCGCGGCGAACCAGGCATGACTGCGATTGACAATGCGCAGATTCAATGGCGTATGAAAACCATCATCGAAGGGGTCATCTCCAATACAATCCGGATCGGTCAGGGTGTCGTAGAATTCGGCCCGAAATGAATAATCCGCCGGCGAAGAGAATGTCATGATCGAATTTCCCGGCATGCAATTGTCCTTCATTTCGGACGGCCACATCTCTTGAACATACTGCCAGCCGTCGGCGCCGATGGATACCAGCGTGTCATCGCCGACAACACCGCCGATCCAAATCGAACCGGCAAACAGATATTCAATTCCACTACCGGATGGAGTTTCATAGGACGCCGCCGGCCAATATGTGTAAGGATAATCGTAGGCGGATGAAAAACCGAATCCAAACTGCCCGTTGTTGTTGAACATGGCGTTTACCAGGCCGGTTTGTTGTACGGCGAGACGGGTTAGTTGAATCGGCGCGCCGCTTTGCCATGATGTTAAATCATTGGATGTAAGAATTGTTTTAACCGATTGTGTCGGATCATAATACTGCTCTTTGTCGAATAATGGTCGCGATGAGATTGATGCCGTCGTAATCAGCAGGAAAGCTGATAGAACAACGAAAGTATTTTTCATGACGTCCTCCCATTTTGAGTTGGCAACAAGTGTTTGTACATTAAAAAGGCGTATATATGTGAAAGAACGAATGAATGGCAAAATCGTTTAATGCTAAATCAAACATGACAGTGTCAACATGGACGTATTATAACAAAAACAACAATGAAAGGCGAATGACGCGCGTATAATATTGTTAACCAGAATGTGCTTGACTTTTGGACGGGCAGACGATTCTTTGGGCACGACAGCGGAACGCGGAGGGGTCATCCCGGGGCACGTTAACAGGATTCATGAGTGAAAGAAATGGATGCGGACATGGAAAATAATTTACAGTACATATTCAAACCTCGTTCGGTGGCGGTGATCGGCGCCTCGACGCGCAAGGGCACGATCGGTCGGGAAATCTTACACAACCTGATTGTCAACGAGTTCAACGGAAAGGTCTTTCCGGTCAATCCGAAGGCGACGGTGATTCATTCGATCAAGTGCTATTCGACGATTCTCGACGTGCCGGACGCGGTCGATCTGGCGATTATCGTCGTCCCGCGTGATTCGGTGCCGGACGTGGCCGAGCAATGCGGACAAAAAGGCGTAAGGGGCTTGGTGGTGATTTCGGCGGGATTCCGGGAAGTCGGCGCTGAGGGACTGGCGGTCGAAAATCGGCTGGTGGACATTTGCCGCAAGTACGGCATGCGGATGATCGGACCGAACTGTTTCGGCGTGGTCAATACCGATCCGGAATACAGCCTGAACTGCACGTTCGGCAAGACGCGCGCCCTGCAGGGTAGGGTCGGATTTATCTCGCAGTCCGGCGGACTGGGCGAGGCGATCATGAATCACGCCTCGGTTCTGGGATTGGGATTTTCGATGGTGGCGTCGATCGGTAACAAGGCCGACATCTCAGCCAACGACATCCTGGAATTTCTCAAGCATGATCCCAATACGGATATTGTCCTTTTGTATCTTGAAAATTTCGGCAATCCCCGTCATTTCACCAAAACCGCACGGGAAATATCCCGTTCCAAGCCGATCGTGGCGGTGAAGGCCGGGCGCACCACCCAGGGAGCCGCCGCGGGATCATCGCATACCGGCGCGCTGGCCGAGCTGGACGTCGGTGTCGACGCGCTGTTCGATCAGTGCGGTCAGCTCGCGAACGACACGGCGACCAGAGATCGACGTGTCCGGCACCGCTGCCAGGCACTCCCGGGTCACGTCATCGACCACGTTGAGCACCCGGAACCGTCTGCCAGAGGCCATCTGGTCGTGAACAAAGTCCAGGCT
>CAZVNK010000102.1:2070-2802 GCA_964628115.1 uncultured Ignavibacteriaceae bacterium
GTTGTTCGACGTGGGCGCGGCGCTTTCCATGCAACCGATACCCAAGGGCAACCGGGTGGCGATCGTTTCCAATGCCGGCGGGCCGGCTCTGCTGGCGACCGACGCGCTGGTGTCGCTGGGGATGAACGTGGCGCCGTTTTCGTCGGCGATGAAGACCAAATTAAAAAAAGCGCTCAGCGGTCAGGGCACGGTGAACAATCCTCTCGATTTGGTGGCGGGAGCCGGAGGGAAACATTTCGAGACGGCGCTGAATATTGTCAAGAACGATCCCAATATCGACAGTATCGTGACGATTTTCGTTCCGCCGGTGACGATCAATCAAATGGACGTGGCCAATTCCATTTTAAACGGGGTCAAGGGATCGAAAAAGACCGTGCTGGCCTGTTTCATGGGAGCGGGTGAGGGATTATCTCAAGCAAAACGGAATTCCGGTTTATATCTTTCCTGAGGCGATAGCCAAGACGCTCTCGCTGATCGACTCGCATCGCGCGTGGCTGGATCGTCCCCTGCCGAAGATTAAAACTTTTAAAGTCGACCATGCGAAGGTACAGAAAATACTGGATGACACGCTGGCCAAAAAGCGGGATTCGATTATCGGCGAGACCGCGCTTGAGATTCTCGATGCGTACGGTATTCCGGTAACGCAAAACCGTATTGCCCGAACCGATAAAGAGGCGGTGGCGGCCGCCGATGAGATCGGTTATCCGGTGGTGCTGAAAGTCGACACGCCGC
>CAZVNK010000102.1:2812-8534 GCA_964628115.1 uncultured Ignavibacteriaceae bacterium
CTGTCCGGCGGTGAGCAGCAGCGCGTCGCGATTGCCAGAGCGACGGCACCGGCCCCACGCCTGCTGTTGGCGGACGAGCCGACCGGCAATCTCGATGCCACCACCGGCGCGGGGGTGGTCGATCTTCGAACCGCCAAAGAAGTCAAGGCCTGTTTTGCCGAGTTGAAAAAGAAGGTCGCCAAACTGCCCGGCAAGAAAGAGGCGTTTTCGGTCATGGTGCAGGAAATGGTGACCGGCGGAATCGAAACGGTGATGGGGATGAGCACCGATCCGTCGTTCGGGCCGCTGATCATGTTCGGCCTGGGCGGTATTTACGTGGAGATTCTCAAGGACGTGGCATTTCGGATCAGCCCGTTGTCGGTGCACAACGTCGATGAGATGATCAGTGGTTTGAAATCGTATCCGCTGTTGACCGGATTCCGAGGTTCGGAACCGGCCGATCTGGCAACGCTGAAGGAATCACTGCTGAGATTGTCGCAGTTGGTTTCGGATTTCGATGACTTCGCGGAAATCGACATCAATCCCTTCGTTGCACGTTCGAAAAAAGGAATGTCGAAAGCGGTCGATGCTCGCATCATCCTCAGACGCGAAGGCTGAACGGTTCGGTTTGCCTCGGGTTTTTTTGTTGAGCGTTGAGCGGAGAATTCATATATTACATATCTTATACGAACGCCCGGATTGTCGCGAGTCGATCGCGATATGGCGGTGGGAGAGAAATGGACTGTCTCAACATAAGTGAGGTTTCCGATGAAATTTGAACTGCATTCAATCGGATATTGGACCATTGTCAAGGTTGGTTTCGTACTCAACCTGGTGGTGGGGCTTTGTTTCGGGATTCTTTTTGCGCTGTTCGTCGGCGGAATCATGACGATTGCATCCGAGCTCGGCGGCCTGGGTGGCATGCCGATGTTGGAAGAGGATATGCCGTCAATCGGCATACTTATCATTCTGTATCCGTTTTTATTCGGCTTCGTCGGAGCGGTGATCAACACGATCATGTGGTTGATCGTGGCTTTTGTGTACAATACGATCGCGCGTCTGGTCGGTGGTTTGGAATTCGAAATGCGGCAATGCGATATCGCGCCGACACCGGCCTATCAGCCGGCTCAGCCGGCGTATGCCGCACCATCGGCGCCACCTCCGCCACCACCTCCTCCGCCGGTGGAGCCGCTTCCTCCGGATGTTCAGCCGCCGGAAGAAGGAACGGATTCGGGAAAACCGCAGGTATAACGGCGGATTGAAAAATATTGGAATAGGATTACCATGTCAGACAACGAAGTAAGAGTCCGTATCGCGCCGTCACCGTCGGGATATTTGCATGTCGGGACGGCCCGGACGGCGATTTTTAACTGGTTATACGCCCGTCAAAATGGCGGCAAATTTATCGTGCGAATCGAGGATACCGATCAGTCGCGCTCACAGGCGGAATTGATCGACCCGATTCTCGACGCGCTGAAGTGGTTGGGATTGGATTGGGACGAGGGGCCGTTTTTTCAGTCGGAACGGCTGGAGCGATACACCCCGTACGTGGAAAAACTGCTTGAAAGCGGTCATGCCTATCGGTGTTTTAAAACCACCGAGGAGTTGGAGCAGAAACGTCAGGAACTGGCGAAAACCAAAGACCAGCATCTGGACAAGAACTGGCTGAAAAGCACGCCGGAGGAAGAACGGGAACTGCTTGAGCGCAATACACCGTTTGCGGTGCGACTGGCGATTCCGGACGGAGAGACTGCATACGATGATGTCATTTTGGGGCATTTAGTACGGCAGAACACGGAGATCGAGGATTTCGTGATTTGTCGGTCGGACGGACGCGCGGTGTATAATCTGGCGGTGGTTGCGGACGACCATGAAATGGGGATCACGCATGTCATTCGCGGCAATGATCATATCACCAATACCTTCAAGCAGATCCTTCTCTATCGCGGTTTGGGAATCGCCCCCCCGAAGTTCGCGCATGTTCCACTGATTCTTCGACCCGACAAAAAGAAAGTGTCGAAACGGTTGGGCGACAAGGACGTCGCAGAATACGGCCACGAAGGCATTTTGCCGGAGGGATTGTTCAATTTTCTCTGCCTTTTGGGCTGGTCGCCGAAAGACGACCGGGAATATCTTCCGCGCGAGGAGCTGATCCGCGTTTTCAAACTGGAAAACGTGAACAAGGCCAATCCGATTTTCAATGAGGAAAAATTGCTGTCGCTGAACCGGGAATATATCAAGAATACGCCGGATTACCGTCTGGCCGAGCTGGTCGCACCACTACTGGTGAGCGCCGGATATACGACTAAATACTGGCTGGAGACGCGTTGGGAGTATTTACTGCAGATTATAGGTCTTTTAAAAGAGCGATGCAGTCGTCTGACAGAATTCGTCGAAATGAGCGAGTATTTCTTCTCTGACGAATTCGATTACGAAGAAAAGGCGGCGCAAAAGCATTTCAATTCCGAATCGGCGGAACGTTTGACGGAACTGGCAGTGCGTTTCGAGGCGCTCGACGGTTTTGCCAAAGAAAAACTCGAGCACGTGCTGAATGCCTATGCCGAGGAATTGGACATCGGCAAGGGGAAATTGATTCATCCGACCCGCCTGGCCGTTTCCGGGATTTCGAAAGGTCCGGGATTGTACGACCTGCTGACGACATTGGGCAGGGAGCCGGTTATCAAGCGGATGCGGAAAGCCGTAACTTATATTGAATCGCATAAGGAGTGACGGTATGGAAGAAATACAAAAGCTGGAAAAAGAGATCGCCGCGCTTGAGAACAAGCTGAAAAAGAGTCCGTTCGGGGGATTGTTCGACAAGGGCGGGCGCAAGCGGGATGAAACCCGCCTGATCAAGCTTCGTCGGGAACTGGAAGAGATGAAGAAAAGCAAGAAAAAGAAATAATAACACGACAATAGGTTATGTCGCATATATGAGGTGATACTTTATGTTTGAGGAGCAGTTGAAGGATACGGCCACTATGTTGCGTTACGCAATCAAGGGCGAAGAGATGGGTGTTATGTTCTACGACGCGTTGGCGGAGCGATCCGGCAATCCCGAGGCAAAAAAGCGCCTGGAGCACCTTCGCGATGATGAAAAACGTCACAAAGCAACCTTGATGGGGATATTCAAGAAGCATATCGGCGGCGATCTCGGTGATCTTCCCGAGCGCGGTCTGGATGCGCTGGCGACGGTGTTTGAGAAAGGGCAGTTGAAAGACCTGAAATCCGAAGTGGAGTATATCAATCTTGCCATCGATGCGGAATTGGTGACGACGAAATTCTACAAAGAGGGCATGAACGTTGTCGACGACAAGGAATTCAAGGATATTCTTTACCAACTCGCCGAAGAGGAAAACAGCCACTATGAAATCCTGATGGCCGAGCGGGAGGCGCTGGCTGGAAATTATTACTGGTTTTCCACCGACGACACCGCGCCCATGGAAGACTAAGCAACGAATTCTGGAGACGACATGGAATGGGTTTGTGAAGTTTGCGGCTATGTGCATACGGGTGATGAACCGCCGGAGGTATGTCCGGTATGCGGCGCGCCGTCTGACAAGTTCACCCGGGTTGAGGATTAGGCCGACGCGCTGACAATGATATGATATTTCGCAAAAAACCGAAAGTGGGTGATAAGGCGCCGGAATTTTCGCTTCCCTCGCATCTGGGCGGACGGATCAAGCTGTCCGATTATCGGGGAAAGTCGAATCTCCTGCTGGCGTTTTATCCGCTGGACTGGACGCCCGTATGAGGCGCGCAGATACCGGCTTACGAACGCGACATGGAGCGTTTCGCGAGCTTTGATACCCAGGTGCTGGGTATTTCGGTCGATTCGATTCCGTCACATCAGGCCTGGACCAAATCGCTGGGGGGAATCACTTATCATATCCTTTCGGATTTCTGGCCACATGGAGTGGTCTGCAAAAAATACGGGGTGTTGCTAAACGAGGGGTATGCCGACCGGGTGATATTCGTGGTCGACAAAAGTGGCCGGATTCAATATATCGAAGAGGTCGGTTTGCGTCACAGTCCCGAAAACGACGTCGTTCTGTCCTTTCTTAAAAAATTCCACACGGCATGATCGCTGACTGCCATTATTACGCATTTTATTGAGGTCGAGGTTTGCTTTTTGGGAACGGTTTGCGTATTAATAGCATTGATAGCGTATAGTGTAAGACAAGTTAATTATCGGGATTGAATCGATATGTATTACGCATTACCGCAGAAATATCGCGAAGCCGACACGGCCGAACTGAAGGAACGGATAATTCTCGCGAAAGAACGATTGGGCGAACGGGCAATCATCCTGACGCATCATTATCAACGGCCGGAAGTGGTGGAATTGGGTGATGCGGTCGGTGATTCGTATGGCCTGTCCAAAATCGCGGCATCGCGCAAGGACATCGAATATATCTTTTTCTGCGGCGTTCATTTCATGGCGGAATCGGCGGATATCCTGTCGGAAGATCATCAAACGGTTTACCTTCCCAATCCATTGGCGGGATGCCCGATGGCGGACATGGCAGACATGGCCGATGTCATGGAAGCCTGGAAAGTGCTGGAGCAATTCGGCGGCGACAAGCGCATTATGCCGATTTCCTACATGAACTCGGCCGCCGGTTTGAAAGCGTTCACGGGTGAGCACGGGGGATTGATCTGCACGTCATCGAACGCCGACGCGGCGTATAAGTACGGTTTCGCGCGAAAAGAGAAACTCTTTTTCTTTCCCGATCAGCATCTGGGATACAACACCGGTTTGAAATACGGCCTGACGCCGGATGAGATGGTGATCTGGGATTTCTCTCGCGACGAGGGCGGTCTAACCGAGGAGCAGTTGGCGAAGGCGAAGGTGATTTTGTGGAAGGGGCACTGCCACGTCCATATCAATTTCACCGCCGAACATATCGACGAGGTGCGGCGCGAACATCCCGAAGCCAAAATCGTGGTACATCCGGAATGCCCTCCGGAGGTGGTGCAGAAGGCCGACGCCAACGGATAGACCAGTTTTATCGTGAAATATATCGAGGCTCAAAAACCGGGAACGATGATCGCGGTCGGCACCGAAATCAACATGGTGCACCGGATGGCGACGACCTATACCGACCGGACGATTTTCGAACTGTCCGGCAAGACCTGCCCGGCCTGCGCCAATATGTATCGCACCACGCTCAATGACCTGGCGTATTGTCTTGAGAACTACGAGACGATGAAGCCGATTCGGGTCAGCGACCGGATCAGGGGCAATGCGCTATTGGCATTGCAACGCATGCTGTAAGTGTCTTAAGCGTTTTTCTTCCATTTCGTTCAAAAACACACGTACATCATCCCTAAAAGCTTCGGGGGCGTATGGGCATTCTTCAAAATCAAAAGAAATGTTCTGCAGCACTGCATAGAGCACTATTTCCTTTTCAGGGATTTCCCTTAAAGGTTTTATTCTAGGAACAAACTTTGAGTGCAGGTCCTTGTAATATGGCCCTGTCCGGCCAAATCGTGCAAAATCACCCCTCAGCATGTTCATAAGAACGACCTGGGACTCATCATCAAGATTATGACCTACGGCAGCCTTGGTCGCACCTAGCTCCCGGGCCGATTGATTTATTATGTTTCTTCGGAATACACCACAATAGGAACATGCGCCAAGCCTATCGGGCATAGAAACGACCTCATCGAGCGAATATCCATATGCATCCTTGAAAGAACGGATATGAAGAGGAACATCGAGCGAGGAACATGCATTCTT
>CAZVNK010000103.1:0-2001 GCA_964628115.1 uncultured Ignavibacteriaceae bacterium
TTCAGGCAGTAACCTGCGTCAATTGCGTGGAATTCGATGCCATGAGAACCGTTGGCGAGGCGCGGTCGAATTCGAACGATGCGTTTTCCATTTCGGGATTGGTCATCGGAAGTGTTTTCAACTGCGAATAATGCGTCGTAACGATCACTTTCGATTTACGGCGAATCAGCTCCAGCAGAATCGACTCCGCCAGCGCCGCGCCCTCCTTGGGATCGGTACCCGCGCCGATTTCATCGAGAAGGATCAACGTGTTCGGTCCGGAATGGCGAACCGCGTACACGATCTGCCGAATATGCGATGAAAACGTGGACAGCGACAATTCAATCGATTGCTCATCGCCGATATCCGCGAGTATATTATCGAAAATGCCGATCTCGGTGTGCTCATCGACCGGGATATGCAAACCCGATTGCGCCATCAGCACCAGCAAACCGATCGTTTTGAGCATCACCGTTTTTCCGCCGGTATTCGGCCCGGTGATGATCAATCCCAACCGGCCGCTGTCAAGAGCAAGATCATTGCCGACGATGGTGTCCTTGTCCTCGACATAATACAACAACAGGGGATGACGGGCATTGCGCAAATCGAATCGGCTGTTACCGACGATTTGCGGCTCCTCGGCTTCGGTCTTGATCGAAAGATTCGCCGAGGCGTGGATCACGTCCAGTGTTCCGATTATATCGACATTCGCCAGCAGTCGCTCCGAGGCCTCGCCCACCATCCCGGTCAGCTTGCGCAGAATACGGTCGATTTCCAGCCGCTCCTGCTGATACAACAGGCCCAACTGGTTGTTCATCTCGACCGTTTCGTTCGGTTCAATATACAACGTCGCCCCCGACTGCGACCTATCATGCACGATTCCGGCATCCTGCCGAAACTGCCCCGACAGCACCGGGATCACGTACCGACCGTCGCGCTGGGTCACCATATCATCCTGCCATCCCGGCGTTTTCTGTCGTTCCGACAGGATATTTTCCAGACGATGGATGATACGTCGCCGCATACTGCCGATATTGGCGCGAATCTGTTTCAATTGCGACGACGCGCTGTCCTTGACACTCCCATCGTGATCGATCGATTTTTCAATCGCGGTGCGAATCTCGGGGAAAGGATGCAGTCTCACCAGATACGGCGCGATCAGCGGAAAATTATCCCGTTCCCCTTTGGCGTACTCGTGCAAACTGCCGGACACCTCGATCAATTCCTTGACCGCCAGTAAACTCATCGGCTCGATAAATATCCCCTCGGTGCGCGACTTGCGCAGAACTCCACTGATATCCTCCAGCCGATACAGTGGAAACGCCTGACCGAACCGGACAATGTCCCGCATTTGCGAAACCTCCGCCAGTTTGACACGAATCCGTTCGGCATCGGTCGAGGGCGCGATCTCATCGGCCTTCGCCACGCCGTATTGTGTCAGGCATAATCCCCGGAGAATATCGATTATCTTGCGATACTCCAGAATTTCAAGGGAATGGTCGTCAAATGAAGTCATCGTAATTCCTGTACCATAAAAAAAGCCGGTTTACACCGGCTCTAATATACGAATCAATCGAAAATTTCAAAACAGCATATTCTACATATTCGGGCTGGATGTGCCGAAAAAGCGGTCGATCTGGTAAATCACCCGATAAACCTGCTCGCGGTCCTCCTCGTTGAAATCAAACTGCTGTGTTGTCCCCGAGGACGGCTGATACAGCAAAGTCCGTTCGACCTTCTCCATGAAATCGGCATTACCCGGATGCAGTCCGGATGAACCTTCGTACAGCAACGGCAAGGTGCGGGCGAAGGTCGGCCCGAGAAAGGATTCCCCGAAATCGGCGTAAAACCGTTCCGGCATCGGCATTAAAAACACGACAAACACCACGAAGCTGATAATCACCCATCCCCGCAGAGCGCCGACCAGGGCGCCGCCGAGTTGGTCTTTTTTGCCGAGTTTCTGCAAGTTGGCGATCTTATAGAATAACATGCCCATCAGTTTGAAAACCGCATAAACCAGCG
>CAZVNK010000103.1:2032-8446 GCA_964628115.1 uncultured Ignavibacteriaceae bacterium
ACGAATGAAATAATGGCGGTCACCAGCGGCGAACCTCCGAGCATGTCATATACTTTGACGGCAATGACGTCGATATAATTGACCGACACGATCACCGTCGCCGTAAGCACGGCCAACGCGACCAATTCCCGGATCAATCCCTTCTTGGATCCGATAATGATAGCCGCGACGAGAAGAATCAGAAGTAATACATCTATCCAGTTCATCCCCTTACTCCTTCCCTGGCATAAAATCTCTGTTCCCTTCGGAACTCACGTTACCGTCCGGCGAGCATTTCCTGAACCATTCGGTTCACCAACTTGCCGTCCGCCTTGCCCTTAATGTCGGGCATTAAATGCTTCATGACAAGTCCTATTTTTGCCGGTGAATCCGCCCCGGTTTCGGCGATTGCGGAACCGATCAACTCGCGCAGTTTTTCCTCGGACATTTGCTCAGGAAGATATTCCTCGATAATGGCCAGCTCCGCCGATTCCTTCTCGACCAAATCGGCGCGGTTGCCGGCCCGGAATTGCTCAATGGAATCGCGACGTCTTTTGGCGGCGCTTGTCAGCACCGTGACCACGTCCTCGTCGGTGAGTTCCTCCCCCTTGTCGATCTGATAATACTTGATATCAGATTTAAGGCCCCGAAGCACCATGACTTTCAACTTGTCACCGCTCTTCAGGGCCGTAATCAAATCCTTGTCAATACTCGTCAGGAGACCCATCTCTCCTAACCATCCGCTTGCTGCAACTTACGCATTTTGCGTTTCGCTGCATTCAATTTTCTCTTGCGCCGTTCAGACGGCTTTTCAAAATGCTGATGCTTTTTTATATCAGATAAAATGCCTGTCTTCTCGCAAAATTTATTGAAGCGGCGAAGGGCTTTTTCGAAGGATTCATCATCGCGTACCCTAACGCCTGTCATTCACACCCCTCCTTTCACAGTTTAAAATTCGTTATTCTTCTATTAGTATTACATTATAGCATTTCCATAATCAATGTCAACAAAATAATTTAGCGGGAATCGACCGGGTGTTTCATCGTCCCGATCGCTCCTCAAGTTTCGGTTCGCGATCGGCGTTTGACAACACGTGAAAATGAAGATGGTCGATAATCTGGCCCGCCGAGACCCCGTTGTTCAGAACCAGGCGGAAATTGTCCTCGATATCCAGCTTCCGGGTGACTTCCCGAACCGTATCCATCAGATGCCCAAGCAATTCATCGGAAATCTCCGATAGCCGCTCGACGTGGATTTTGGGACAAACCAAAAGGTGTATACGGGCACGCGGGATAATATCCTCAAAGACGATAACGACGTCGTTTTCGAGAAAAACCCGCGCCGGACGAGCATTGATGCCGATCTGGCAGAAAGGGCAGTTCATAACCGCCAATAAAACGATTTTGCGCCTTTTCGCCACTGTTTTTCCATTCGGTATACGATCCGGTTGTATAGAATCCGCCGAAAATGACGATAATTAGGATAATCCACAAGCTCTGAAAGGGTTAGAGGGTATTTTACGGGCCAGGAGGGCTTCTACACATGATTGCCATTGTCGGCTTGATTATCGTTCTGGGATCGGTTATCGGTGGTTTTATTTTGGCCAAAGGCCAAATTATGGTTCTGGTGCAACCATCGGAATTTCTCATTATCGGCGGCGCGGCGATCGGCTCCATGCTGGTTATGGCTCCCATAAAAACCTTGAAAGGCATTATCTCTCAACTGCTGAAAATTCTCGGTTCCGGCCCGTCAAAAAACACCTATGTCGAGCTTTTGGTAATGATGTACGAGCTTTTCAACGTGGCGCGTAAGGACGGTCTGGTCGGGCTGGAATCGCACGTGGAAAATCCCGAAAAAAGCTCGGTCATAACCAAGTATCCCTACTTCATGAAAAATCACCATGCGTTAAGTTTTCTTGCCGACACCATGCGTTTGATTATCATGGGCGGTATTCCGGAACACGATCTGGAAGCCATGATGGATATGGACCTCGAAACCCACCACCATGAGGAACTGCAACCCTCCAACATCCTGCAAACCGTCGGTGACTCTCTCCCCGGTTTGGGTATCGTGGCGGCGGTGCTCGGCGTGGTGATCACGATGGGTTCCATCGGGGGGGCGGTCGAAGAGGTCGGACATCATGTCGCCGCCGCGCTGGTGGGAACCTTCCTCGGCATTCTGCTTTCGTACGGCGTGGCCTTGCCGCTGGCCAACAAAATCCGCATTATCAGTGAAACCGAAGGGCAGTATTATGTCGTGCTCAAACAGGCCCTGCTGGCCTTCCACAAGGGATTTACGGCGCAAATCGCGGTTGAATTCGCGCGCCGCGTGATTTCCAACGACGTCCGGCCCAGCTTCATCGAAGTCGAGGAAGCCTGCCGAGCGGCCAAAAGCGGTAAATAGCAAACGCCATGTCAGAAGAAAACGAAAAACAAAATCAGCCGATAATTGTCATTAAAAAGAAAGTCGGCCACGGCGGACATCACGGCGGCGCCTGGTAAGTGGCCTATGCCGATTTCGTGACCGCAATGATGGCCTTCTTTTTGGTGATGTGGATTCTGGCGCAATCAGATGCGGTCAAAGAATCGATTCAGGGATACTTCCAGGACCCGGTCGGATTTATGAAATCCTCCGGTAAAGGACTGATGGATGGGAGCGCCTCCCCGCTCAAGCAACGTCTCAAACAGCAGGCCGATGTCTCATCAAACGTCCAGGGAAATCTGCAGGCGCTCACCAATACCGCCCAGAATATCCGCAATGCCATCGACCAAATGCCCGAAATCGGAAAACTCAAAGACTTCATCGATATCGAGTTGATCCCCGAAGGCCTCCGCATTGAACTTGCCGAGGTTTCCACCAATCCGGATTCCACCAACTTTTTCAATATGGGCAGTTCCAAACTCAAACCGATCTCGCAATTGATCCTGACCGCGATCTCGAAAGAACTGCGTCTGCTTCCCAATCGCATTGTCCTTGAGGGACATACCGACCGCACCCCGTTCACCAGCAAGGCGGATTATACCAACTGGGAGCTTTCGGCCGACCGGGCCAACAGCGCCCGGCGGTATATGGAAGACGCCGGTTTGCGCGAGGGACAGGTCGTGGAAATCCGGGGGTATGCCGATAAATACTTAAAATTCCCCAAGAAACCCAACGATCCTCGCAACCGCCGGGTCGCCATCATTGTCCTCCACGAGGAATTGACCCAGCGCTACAGCCTGGCCGAATAGTCCGGCCCGATATCACATATCGCATAATCCGCTTGTTTCCGGCCGGTTAACCTATTATCATTATGGATTAGACCAGTATTATCAGTAAATATATGGAGGATAGTATGTCCGGTCATTCAAAATGGGCTACTATTAAGCGTAAAAAAGGCAAAGCAGACGCCGAGCGCGGGCGGATGTTTACCAGATTGATCAAGGAAATCACGGTGGCCGCGCGCGCCGGCGGCGGGGATCCCGATGCCAATCCGCGCCTGCGAACCGCGATCTCAACCGCCAAAGGCTCCAACATGCCCCAGGACAATATCACCCGCGCCATTAAAAAGGGCACCGGTGAACTACCCGGCGTGAGTTATGAAGAAGTCACCTATGAAGGGTACGGCCCGGCGGGAGCGGCGGTGTATGTCATCGCCCTGACCGACAATAAAAACCGTACCGTAGCCGAAGTGCGTCACCTGTTCTCGAAGTACAACGGCAACCTCGGTGAAAACGGCTGTGTGGCGTGGATGTTCGACAAAGTCGGCACGATTCAGGTGGAGACGACACACTGCGACGAGGACACCCTGATGGAAATCGCGCTCGAAGCCGGAGCGACCGACATGTCGACCCAAAGCGACCTGTTCGAAATCCTCACTCCTCCGACCGATCTCGAAACGGTGCGGGCGGCAATCGAGGAAAAATCGATCCCGGTCGCGTCGGCGGAAGTGACCATGGTGCCGCAGAACACGGTCGCCCTGAATGAAAAGCAGGCCGAGACCATGCTCAAGCTGTTCGAAGCGCTCGAGGATCACGACGACGTCCAGAACGTCTACGGCAATTTCGATATCGACGATTCGATCATGGAGAAACTGGCGGGATAGCGTCGCCAACGGCCCGTGAGTCCGCAATGATTATATTGGGTATTGATCCGGGGTTGCACATTACGGGGTACAGCATCCTGGAATCGAACGGCCACGATACGCGCGTTATCGAAGCGGGCGTCATCAGAACCCCCGTAAAAGACGACTTTGAGAAAAAGCTGAAGGAAATATACACCGAAACGGAAAACATTATCGCGCAATTCAAACCGGACTATATCGCAGTCGAGGAACTGTACTCGCATTACGCCCACCCCAGAACCGCCATCATCATGGGCCACGCCCGTGGGATCGTGTTTTTGCAGGCCGCACGGAACACTATCCCGGTGGTTTCCTACGCCGCCACGCGGATAAAAAAATCGCTGACCGGCAACGGCCGCGCCACCAAACGACAGGTGCAAAAGATGGTGACTTCCATGCTCAATCTCAAAGACGATCTCTATTCCGCCGATGCCGCCGATGCTCTCGCGGTGGCGCTGTGTCATCACAATACTCTGCTGGGGAAACGATGATCTCGCAAATATCCGGGAAAATAAGCCGCATCACCGAGGAAACGGTCACGATCAACCTTAATGGATTGTACCATGAACTGATGATTCCGTCGGGAATATACACGCACCTGCGGGAGGTCAAGGCCGATGACCGCGAGGTCATGCTGTACACGATCAACTACATCGAAGCCGGCGACCGCAAAAGTTATCATTACCCACGGCTGATCGGTTTCACCGAACAACTCGACAAGGAATTTTTCCAGTTGTTCACCACCGTCTCCGGGCTGGGGTATAAAAAGGGCCTGAAATCGCTGACGCTTCCCATTCGCGAAATCGCCACCGCGATCGAAAACAAGGACGCCGCCACGCTGGCGCGTCTGCCGGGAATCGGGCGGCGGCTCGCCGACAAGGTGTTGGCCGAGTTGTCCGGCAAAATGGCGCGTTTCGCGCTTTCCAAAACCGAGCAACCGCTCACCGCGGCCCGTCGCGAGAAAGCCGATTTGTTCAACGAGGCGTTGGAAGTGCTGGTGCAATTGCAATATCGTGCGCCGGAGGCCGAGAAGATGATCGATCGGGCGATGAAAAGCGATCCGAAAATCGACACCACCGAAAAACTCATTTCGCTGATATTCAAACAGGAAGCCAAAGTGCAGGAAGGGACTGCGACATGACCCGCGAACGGATCGTATCCGGTGAAGTCACCACGCCCGAAGAGGAATCGTTCATTCTCTCTTTGCGGCCGAAACTGCTGAAGGAATACATCGGCCAGAAAGCGCTCAAGGACAAGCTGAACGTATCGATTCAGGCCGCCAAAAGCAGGGACGAGTCATGCGAGCACGTTCTGTTCTACGGCCCGCCCGGACTGGGCAAAACCACGCTGGCGCATATCATCGCCAATGAGATGGGAACCCGCCTGATGGCGACCTCCGGCCCGGCGCTCAGCCGCACCGGTGATCTGATGGGCATCCTTACCAACATGAACGAGGGCGACATTCTGTTCATCGACGAAATCCATCGCCTCTCCCCTCAAATCGAGGAATTCATATATCCTGCGATGGAGGATTACAAGGTCGACTTCGTGGTCGATAAAGGCGCATTCGCCAAGGTGATCAATATCCCGCTGAAACGGTTCACGCTGATCGGCGCGACTACCCGCGCGGGACTTCTCTCGCCGCCGCTTCGTGATCGGTTCGGATTGTACTATCATATCGACTTTTATGATCCGTCGGAGCTGACGGAAATCATCATTCGGTCGGCGGGACTTCTGGAAGTGAAAATCTCGCCCGAAGCCGCCGAGGAAATCGCCCGGCGCGCACGCGGCACACCGCGTGTCGCAAACCGGCTTCTGCGACGGGTTCGCGATTATGTGACGGTTAAAGCCGACGGCGATATCACGCTCGAACTGGCGAAAAAGGCGCTCGATGCCGAGGGTATCGACACGATCGGGCTGGATAATCTCGACCGAAAATTTCTCAAGATCATAATCGAGTACTACAACGGCGGCCCGGTGGGAATCGACGCACTCGGCGCGACATTGAACGAAGAAAACGACACGCTGGTGGACGTGGTCGAACCGTACCTGTTGAAGATCGGCTTTTTGCAACGCACCAAACGCGGCCGGATGGTGTCATCATCGGCCCGTGAACATCTCAACTACCCCACCGACAACGACACCCCGCAGACGAAGTTGTTTTAACCGCGATTTATTAACTTATATTCCCGTATAATTGAAATGCAATTTTATTATAGGCTTTAGGGTGAATATATCTATATTTCCTTAATGAATTTAAACAAATGAGGTAATTTAGATGTCAAATATTAAGGAAACACGCGAGGTTATATTTAAACAAACAAAAACTTCCT
>CAZVNK010000104.1:0-8325 GCA_964628115.1 uncultured Ignavibacteriaceae bacterium
ATAAACAGGCAATGCAAACCGCTTTCGGCGTACAGTTTTTTCTTCCGATCGACCCGATCCCGATAAAACGGCATATGCCCGTAACCGCATATTTCCACAAACACATTGAACTGCGGCAGAAAAAAATCGGGCCGATACTGCCGTCCGGCTAAAAGGATCAGCGGTTCATAGTGAAAGGCGATGCCATGTTCCGTCAGGAATTTCACGCATCGCTGTTCGTACCGGGAACGGACTCTGACTCCATCGGCGGTCGACAATGCGGCCGGGAACCCGGTCCGCCGTGGCACTTTGATCCCCCGGGGCGACCGATACCGGCCGGTTGATCGCGGACGCTTGCGGGTATTCATATATGTATAATATACTCGATTAGTGATTGTTGATAAGCATTTAATAAGCAATTGCCATCTGCCTCATATTCATGTACCTTGCCGTTTTGGGAACTATGACCATATGCTCGATTATATAATTATCGCCGTGTACGGCCTGACCATGCTGGCGGTGGGATGGTTCAGCAGAAAACAAACCGCAGATGCCTACTGGGTGGCGGAGCGTCGCTACGGAACCGTCAGGATCACGACGTCGCTGGCGGCAACCGTCTTCGGAGCGTCATCAACGATCGGCGTGATCGGTCTGGGATACACACGTGGCCTGACCGGGGTTTGGTGGTTGCTGGCGGGGGCGGCGGGACTGGCCCTGTTCGGAGTGATACTGGCCGGAAAGGTCAGACATTTATCAGTATACACTCTTCCGGATATTCTTCACAACGCCTACGGTACCCGGGTTTCGCTACCAGCCGGCCTGATGATCGCCATCGCCTGGACGGGGGTGATCGCCGCCCAGATGCTGGCCGGAGCCCGCCTGCTGGCCGGAGTGATTCCGGTTTCGTTTCCCCTTTCCCTGACCATCATTGCCGTGGTGTTCACGTTGTACACATTCTGGGGTGGGCAGTTGTCGGTTATTCGCACCGATTTCTGGCAGTTGGGTCTTTTCGCCGGAAGCATTATCCTCGGCGTGGTGCTACTGTTCGGGCATGGTGCAACCGATCTGGAGATGTGGATTAACATCCCCCCGGATCATCTGCGCTTCCCGGTTTCGGATTCATTTGGCTGGTACGAAGTACTGGTTTATTATCCCCTTATTGTCGGCCTGCCGTATCTGGTCGGCCCGGACATGTATTCGCGGGTGCTGTGCGCCAAAAGTTCCGCCGTTGCTCGACGTTCGGCGATACTGGCATCGCTGATTATCATTCCTCCCGCGTTTTTGCTGGTAATGTTCGGAATCCTGGTACGCGGGGCATTTCCGGGGATTCCTGCCGAGTCGGCGCTTCCCGAAGTTCTTCGCGCGTTCGCGCCGACCGGAGTCCGTGGGCTGATTACGGTGGGCTTTCTCGGAGCGATTATGTCGTCGGCCGACACCTGCCTGATCTCGGCCGCGACCATTGTCACCCACAACGTGATAAAGCCGCTTGGCGGATTATCCGACCGGAGTCTGTTACACGCCTCGAAAATACTGGTACTCGTCCTGGGCGGAGCGGCCTGGTTGATCGCGGATTTGCAGAGGGGGATTATCTCATCACTGTTATTGGGCTATACGATTTTTGTCGGGGGCGTGGTCTTCCCCACCCTGGCGGTATTTTACCGGGATAAACTCGGGATTACCTCCGCCGGTGCCCTGGGAGCGGTTATTGTCGGCGGCGGCACGGCAATCATCGGAAGCGTATTCGACGGTGCTCTCGCCCGCGCTTTGCTGGGAGAGAACGGCCTGGAAATGATCCGAAGCATTCTGGGGCCGCAGGCGTTAAGCATTCTGCCGATACTTCTGTCATTGATGACATTGCTGGTGGTCAGCCGTCTGACCAAACCATCGTCCGACCATCGCGTATAATACGGCATAGACATGAACGACCATGAATCATCCATCCGGCCAGGCGATCCCTCTTTGCGATCGGGTGTATTGTACGGTGTTGCGGCCTTTGCCACATGGGGATTGGGACCGATCTATTTCAAAGCGGTAGCGACGGTACCTCCACTGGAAATCCTCGCGCATCGTATTGTCTGGTCGGTGGCGTTGTTGGCGCTATTGGTGCTGTTCAGCCGACGATGGCATGAAGTTCGCATTGCATTACGGACTCCCGCAACGAGGAATATCCTGTTGATCACGACCATTTTGGTCAGCGGCAATTGGTTTACGTTTATCTGGGCGATCACCGACAATCACGTTTTGCAGGCCAGCCTCGGATATTATATCAATCCGCTGGTAAGCGTTGTGTTGGGGATGGTCTTTTTGAAAGAACGTCTGAGCAGGCTGGGATTGGTGAGTATTCTGCTGGCCGCAATTGGTGTGGCGTTTCAGATTATTCAGGGTAACGAGGTGCCCGGCATCGCTCTGATTCTGGCATTCTCGTTCGGCTTGTACGGTCTGTTGCGCAAAGTGGTGGCGGTCGATGCCATGGTCGGGTTGACCGTGGAAACCGCATTACTCGGCCCGGCGGCCCTGATGTATCTGTTTTGGATTGGAAAGACCGGTGCCGGGCATTTCGGGACGGTCTCGTGGCACCTGACCATTCTGCTGTCCTGTGCCGGTGTGATCACCACACTGCCCCTGCTCTGGTTCACCGCTTCGGCGCGGCGGCTACCACTGGCAACCGTGGGATTCCTGCAATACCTGACACCGAGTTTTCATTTCATGCTGGCGGTGCTGGTGTACGACGAGGCGTTTCGTTATTATCACGCCGTGACATTCGGTTGTATCTGGATTGCGCTTGCGGTGTATTCCTATGACATGATTCGTCGAAATAAAAAGACTTCGGTCGCGATTGTTCCGCATCAATAACAGGCAATCGTGGTACCGATTGCCTGTTTTGTTATTCGACAAATCACAGTGGACATATAGGAGCAGGCCCAATTGGCGTTCCATATAAGTGATCTATCAAATACAATATATCAAGTAGATTCACGGCATAGTCGGCATTGGCGTCGCCGGATTCGAGCGGCACGGGAGCCGGTCCCTGCGGATTCCCGTACAAATAGTCTATCACGTACAAAACGTCCAGCAGGTTGACATTGGTATCGCCGTTGCCATCACCGCAGGCATACACCAGAATCCTGCCGGTTTCGAGTTCCGGCATATAGTGTAAAGCCAATCCGAGGAAATCCGGGATATAGGTGGAATACCCGTCGATCCGGATGGCGGTCTCCTGACCGTAATCGGCCCAGGTGGGAATCGTGAAATACACTTTCAACACCGGCCCGACTCCGGTTTCGAGATCAGGCGTACCCGCTTCATTATAGACATAGAACGCGGCCCGGCGATGAATCGGATCCTCGGTGATTTTCATGGCATGATCCATATACTCGGTGCGGCATCCCTGGGTGGAAAAAGAATCCAATGTCAATCCCATCGCACCATAGTACACCACCGGAATCTTTATTGCCTGCAAAGGAATGGACGTACTGGCGGTAATGACGAATTCGACCGACTCGCCCGGTTCACCCTGAACGGTTATCCCTTTCAATGTGTCAGCCAGCGCGCGGATATATTGACTGGCGACATAGGTCTGCGAACGACTGCCGTCATCGACGGTAACGGAGATATCGTACGCACCGCGTTCGGTATAAGTATGCGAGGGGGACTGCACGAAAGCCGAGTCGCCGTCACCGAAGTCCCACACCCAGTCGATCACGTCCCATCGGGACGTGGCCTCGAAATTGACCTTGAGCGGCAACCATCCCCAGGTCGTGTCGGCCTGAATTTCGACAAACATCGGAACGAATCTGACAAAACCGCCGCCGTAACTCGGAATCGCAAGATAATCGTCGCGGATGTTGTAATGCAAACCGGCCGGTTCATCGAGGCTGTCGCTGATCAATTCCGGGGGATCGGTGAACGTGCTGTCGAACATGTACACGCGGCCTAATCCCGTATGCGACGACACATAGGTATTCCCCCAGCTATCCATCGTGACACCGTCGAAATAGCTGAACGAAGCGGTGGTCACGATCGATACCGTACCGTCATCGAGATCAACCGCGCGAATATTCCCGCTTGATTCCCAGGTAACCACCAGCAGTCGATCATGAAACGAATCGTACACACAATCCTGCGTGTTGCCCGGTAGGCCCTCGACAAAGATTTCGTAGCTGTAATCGGTCAGGCTGATGCGGTATATTCTACCGCCGGTATCGATAACGTAGATATATTCGCCGTCGGACGTCATCCCGTCGAGATGCCCCACGGTCGGCAGAAATATATCCACGATGATTTCGTCGGTGACCAGGTTGATGCCGACGAAATTGTTGGCGGAAACATACAGCGTATCGCCGACAATGGTCATTCCCAGGGCATGACCGAGACCGGTCTTGTAATAACTTTCATTCCATTCCGAATCGACCTGTACGATACTGCCGTTGTTGTAATTGGCAACCAGGTAACGATTGCGAAGGGAATCGAAGACAACGCTTTCGGGACCGGAATATAGTCCGTCGGAAAACGCATCCGGAGAAATCAGGCACCCCGCCAGCAACAGGGCCGTCATGATGATTTTGGACATAGTAACCTCCTTAATAGTACAGTCAGTGGTATTAATGAAGGACACGGTGGATTCATATCGTTTTCTTCAGTGTCCCACGGTCGGCGGAAATCTTTCAAATATTCGGATCGATCGAATCGGGGAATAGTTATTTCGTTGGGGTTACATGCTTGATGGAGATAGCCCATTCAACGGCGAGTATTTCACGGCCACAAAACTGAATTTCGGATGTGATCGTGCACAAAAAAATCCCGGGGCGGTCCATCAAACCGCTCCGGGAAGTCTCTGCTTGCTCAAGATGAATGTCATGTTGTGTCGCAGAGACATTAACAAAGAATAGCCGCTCTATTCCTCTAACACCGCATTTTCTTTTTCCCTGCTCAGCTCACCTCAGGACCGGATACCGGCCCTGAGGTTTGCATCAAATGCAAGTTATGACCGGATATACACACGCCAAGGAACAGGTCACACTTGTTGTCATAGACTGTCTAACCAGTCTTGTTAGTATAGTAGTGCAAAGACGCGATTTCTTTCAAGGAAAGTGGAAATACATGGAAAAATAGTCTATAATCCGCATTAATGTCCGTTTTTGACATATGCCTGTTCGCAAACGGACATACTTTCCGAAATATTTGCTTTTTGGTCGTAAAATTCCTATGTTATTATCAGTGGTTGAACCACCCCAAAAACGATAATACATATTGAATATCAACGAGTTACATTCATTGGCCCGTAAGGGAGGGTCGGCTGAGGAACAACGTCTCTTTGCAGTTTTGACTGACATATTTCGCCTGTTCGTGCAACAAAGGGTATGGAGCAGGCAGGATTGCGAGGAAATAGTGCAGGAGACTCTCACCACCATTGCGGAGAAATACCGCGGTATTGAGTTTGAAACCAGCTTCGCCGCCTGGGCCTATCGTGTTCTGGAACATAAAATCCTGCATTATTATCGGACCAAGCGATGCCGCGAAAGTAAATTCGCACACCCCCCCGAGGGGGTCGAGATCGCGACGACCGAGCCGTTCAATCCTAACCTGAAACGCAAACTACTGGACTGCCTGCGGCAGATCAGCAGGGGCAATCGGAGGCATGCCCGTATCCTGACACTCAGATATCAGGGTTTCTCAGCGGAGGAGATATGCGACAAATTGCGGATTACTCGCAATAACGCGTATATCATTCTTTCGCGGGCCAGGGCGATGTTGAAACGATGCCTCAAGGAGGGGGCGGAAAAGCCATGAGTAACGACCGCGACAGAAATTGGAAAGACCTGTTATACGCCTATGAATTGGGTATGCTCGACGACGATGAACGTCGCGAGCTGGAATTGCACCTGATGGAACACGAACAGGACTTTGAAGATTTCAAGGAATTCCATGACGTCATCGCGTTATTACGTCAGGATCATGACGTACGCCGGACCATCGAGGATATCGCGCGCAAGCAGGCCGACGAAGAGAAATCCGACGAGCCCGAACAGGTACGGGGATGGCGTCGGCGCTGGCCCGCGCTGGCATCGATCCTGGTGATTGCGATCCTGCTCATCTTGAAACCCTGGCAAATCGAATTTCATCCGACTCAGGAAGCGGTGGCCGAGGAAAACCGACTGGCGATCACCTTCTTCGAGAACTGTGTCGATCCGGCCGATAGTCTGGGTCTTGGCAAAATCATTGCCAATCTCCTGATTACCGACCTTTCGGAGTCACGATATCTTCAGGTGGTTTCCAGCCAGCGTCTCAAGGATGTACTCAGACAGGTCGATCGAGAAATAACCGACCTGCACGACGAACAGGTCGCGACACAGGTGGCCCGCCGCATCAACGCCCAATGGTTGTTGACCGGGGCCATTCTTCAGACCGATCCGCATTTCGTGATCACGGCGCAAATCGTCGATGTCAAATCAGGTGACATTCTTAAGTCGGAACACATCAGAGGAACGTCGGAAGACGATATTTTCGCGATGGTGGATAAATTGACGGTACGGATAAAAAACCAGCTGTCACTTCCGATGGAAGCACTGAACGAACCGGATCGCCGAGTGGCGGACGTTACCACGCATTCGCAAAAAGCATATTTCTACTATCTTGAGGGTGTCGACTATTTCAACCGCTTCTACAAGTCCGAGGCGATCGAGAGTTTCAGCAAGGCGTTGGAAAACGACCCCACCTTCGCCACGGCGTACTATGCGATGGGCATTGCGGGACGTTCCAAGATGTACGACTCGGCGTTGAAATATATCGACAACACCAGCGAGCAGGATCGGTACTGGATCAGGCGGGCGATTGCCCTGCGTGACGGGGACAACGAGGGTGCACTCAGAGAAATGGAAAAATATATCGAACGATATCCCGATCACAAAGAGGCGCTATACTACCTTGCCCAATATCATTACGCCTACGGCGATTTCGACAGCGCGGCGGCTTTGTTGCACAAAACGATCGAATACGACTCCCTGTTCCAGCAGGCGATCAACCTGATGGCGTATACGTACGATCGGCTCGGCCATGTCGACAGCGCGCTTGCCATGATCGAGATGTATATCGAACAAGCCCCGAACGACGCCAATCCGTACGACAGCCGAGGCGATATCTGCAGTGAAAACGGCATGCTGACCGAAGCAATCGAATCATACGAGCAGGCGCTGGCTATCAAACCCGATTTTTACGAGTCGCTGACCAAACTGGCGATACACTATGTCTATGCCGGCAAATACGAGCGGGCGGACAGTTGTTTCCGGCTAATAATCAATTCCGACAACGCTGATATTCGTATCACGGGAAGGCTGTACATGACATACAGCGCAGTTTACGCCGGACGGTTTGAGCGCGCACTGCAACAGCTTCACGACAACGCCGCGGCGGATCGTCTCGAGTACGGCGAAGAGCGTTTCCCCTGTTTCCCTCTTCTGGCGGCGGTTATTTATCGGCAACAGGGAAATCTTGACAGCGCACTTACGGCAATGAAAGAGGTCATGCAAATCAACGCCAGGTTTTATCCGCAGGATTTGCTGTTCGGAAAAGCATTTCAGATTCAGTTGATGGCGGAGTCGGGCGATTTCGATCGGGCCGAACGGGAGGCGGAATCTTTGCGGGCGTATTGCGACAGTACCGAAAAATCAATGGGTGATTACCATTACGCCAAAGCCATGATCGCCTATGCGCGCGGTGATCTCAAAGGCGCCATCATGGAATACGAGCAGTTGGAAATCAATAAGGTGATGGCATCCCCCATGCATTTCATGCTGGGTAAATTGTACTATGACACCGGACAGCTGGATAATGCGGCGGACGAGTTTGCGGAGGCAACCGCGTATTTCACCGACTGGCGGTTGTTCTGGTCGCCGATAACGGTCAAGTCGCATTATTACCTGGGATTGATTTACGAACAAACCGATCGCCGCGATGATGCGGTGGCTCAGTACGAAAATTTTCTGCGAATCTGGAAAAACGCCGATCCTGGCATCGACGAACTCGACGACGCCCGCGCGAGATTAAAGCGCCTTAAAACGCAGTCATGAAATTTCGTTGACATCGTCGGATCAACTCGTATATCTGCAATTGCAATCCATCTGAACAATACCGGTACTATCCATAACAAGATTGTCAACACACATAGGACGCCTCACTGATAGAAACAGGGACACCATAGTGCAACTTACGGCATGAATTCCGTAAGTAGCTATTTTTTGTGCGGTATCCGAGCCTTGTTTGCGGACATAATTTATCTTCATTGTCAACTATCGGTAAAAACACTTGACCATTTTCTCCCCACTCGGTATTTTGTATAAAAGTGGGAGG
>CAZVNK010000105.1:0-1547 GCA_964628115.1 uncultured Ignavibacteriaceae bacterium
GTGGAAATCGTTCTCATCCGATTACGGCTCGCCGATTCTGTGGGCGGTGGGATTATTCACCGCGATTCTGACGGCGTTTTACATGTTTCGTCTGGTGTATCTGACCTTTTACGGTGAAGGACGCATGGACGAGCACACCAAAGCGCATTTGCACGAATCCCCGAAAGTCATGACGGTCCCGCTGATGGTACTGGCGTTGCTTTCGATAATCGGAGGCTATGTCGGGATTCCGCACGTGCTGGGTGGCAGTAACCGGTTCGAGCATTTCCTGTCCCCGGTGATGAAGGGATTGCACGGTGGCGCGGGCGAAACCGAACATGCGCTGGCATCGGCCGGACACAGCGCCGGGACGGAACTGGTGCTGATGATCGGTTCGGTGGTGCTGATCGTTATCGCGATTTACATGGCGTACTATCTGTATGTGAAAAATATCGACCTGGCGGGCCGGATTCGTAACCGTCTGTCGGGCGTGCATAAACTGCTTCACGGCAAATATTTCGTCGATGAGATTTACGGCGCGGTGATTATCCGCCCGCTTATCAACGGTTCACTCTTTTTATGGAAGATTGTCGACGTGTTCATAATCGACGGTATCGCCAACGGACTGGCGACATTCGTCGGCGACATATCCACCGGCCTGCGCCCGACGCAAACCGGAACGATGCGAACCTACGCGACCATGATCTTGGCCGGAGCGGTTATTTTGATAGGATACTTTTTAATTCGTTAGGACTATGGAACAGCAGATTCTGACATTGGTAACCTTTTTCCCGATTATCGGGGTGGCTCTGCTATTATTGGTGCCGCGTGAGCGGGCCGATACGATCAAGGCGGTGTCGCTGATCGTTGCGTTCGTGACGCTTTTGTTTTCGATCATGATGTATGTCATGTTCGACCCGGTTGCCAACGGCATGCAGTTCGAGATCAACATCCCCTGGGTCGCGGCGTTCGGCATACACTATCATCTCGGTATTGACGGCATTTCATTACTGCTGATCATGCTGACGACGATTCTGTCGGTGATCGCCATATTGTCGTCGTGGACGGCGATCAAAACCGGTGTGAAGGGGTATTATATTTGCATGCTCCTGCTCGAAACGGGCATGCTGGGCGTGTTCGTTTCGCTCGATCTGTTTTTGTTCTACGTTTTCTGGGAAGCGATGCTGGTGCCGATGTATTTCCTGATCGGTGTCTGGGGGGGAGCACGACGGATATATGCGGCGATCAAGTTCGTTTTGTTCACGATGTTCGGATCATTGCTGATGCTGGTGGCGTTGTTGTACCTGTTCTTCATGTATCACGGATACGCCGGTGAGTACAGTTTCGACCTGTTGAAAATATACGAGATGCCCATTCCGCTGGGGGCGCAAACTTACATGTTTTTGGCATTCGCCCTGGCGTTCGCCATCAAGGTTCCGATCTGGCCGTTTCATACCTGGTTGCCGGACGCGCACGTCGAGGCCCCGACGGCCGGCTCGGTGATTCTGGCCGGTGTTCTGCTGAAAATGGGGACGTACGGTTTCGTGCGGGTTTGTTTGCCGGTATTC
>CAZVNK010000105.1:1557-8321 GCA_964628115.1 uncultured Ignavibacteriaceae bacterium
GTATTCCCGGAGGCGACGATACAGTTCGTACCGTTGATATCGGTTCTGGCTTTGATCGGTATCGTCTACGGGGCGTTGGTGGCAATGGTACAGCGTGATGTCAAGTCGCTGGTGGCGTTTTCGTCGGTGTCGCATTTGGGATTCGTAATGCTGGGAATGATGGCGCTGAACGTGCAGGGTCTGGAGGGGTCGGTGATTCAGATGATCAATCACGGAATCTCGACCGGCGCGCTGTTTTTAATCGTGGGGATGATTTACGAACGTCGCCATACGCGCCTGATCGCTGATTTCGGTGGACTGGCAAAGTCAATGCCGGTGTTTTCGACCTTTTTCATGATCGTGACGTTGTCGTCGATCGGCCTGCCGCTGACCAACGGTTTCGTGGGCGAGTTTTTGATTTTGCTGGGGACATTCAAAGCGAACAGCACCTATGCGATTATCGCCGCGAGCGGAGTGATTTTGGCGGCGTGTTATATGCTCTGGATGTTGCAACGAGTGATATTCGGAAAAATCACCAAGCCGGAAAATGAAAAATTGATCGATTTGAATCTTCGCGAACGGTTGGTGTTGATACCCCTGATCGTGCTGATTTTCTGGATCGGTATTTATCCCAAGCCGTTTTTGACGCGGATGGAACCGGCGGTCAAGACGATATTGAGTATGGTGCATAAGGTCGACCGGGCCGAGCTTGACAAGAAAGAAAACATACACGTCGCGCAACCGACGTGCGTGGGAACGACCTGCACCATATCGGGCGGAGGCGCCGGATGCGGGAAGTGATCATTTATACCAAACCGGGATGTCCGTATTGTGCGGCGGCCAAAGAGCATTATACCAGGCAGGGTATCGAATTTACGGAAATCAACGTGTTCGCGGTCGACGGGGCGCAGGCCAAGGCGCTGGAACTGACGAACGGAAAACGGATGGTGCCGGTGATCGTGGATAACGGCAAAGTACAGGTTGGATTTGGAGGAGGCTGAGGTTTTTAACCTGCGACATCCGGGTGATGTCGTGAAAGCGAATTGATATGGATATACGATCTGCCGCAATTGACCTGGGATTGATCGCGCCGGAAATTTTCATTCTGGCGGCCGCAATGGCGGTGCTACTGCTGGGAACCCTGATTAAGAGTCGGGGATTGATGGCGTTTCTGTCGTTGATCGGTTTGGTGGGCGGACTGATACTGGCCCTGCAACAGTGGTCGCATCCGCAGTCCGGGTATTACGGGATGGTGCTGAAGGACAATTTCTCGGTCTTTTTCAGTGTGATTTTCATCGCGACCGCCATTATCACGTTATTGATGGCGCGCGATTATTTGATCGCCAAAAATATCGACCGTCACGAGTTTTACACCCTGCTGATGTTTTCCACGGTGGGAATGATGCTGATGGCGGGCAGTACCGATCTGGTGGTGATCTTTCTCGGGCTGGAAATCATGTCGGTGCCGTTATATGTCATGGCGGGGATGAACAAAACCGATCCGAAATCGAACGAATCGGGAATCAAGTATTTCATTATCGGGGCGTTTGCGAGTAGTTTCCTGGTATTCGGTATCGCTTTGCTGTACGGTGCATCGGGAACGACCGATCTTCGTCGGATTATGGCCGATTTCAGTTTCTTAAGAATGCAGTCGGAACTACTGCTGTATTCGGGGGCGCTTCTGGTCATGACCGGCTTCGCCTTTAAAGTCGCGGCGGTGCCGTTTCACATGTGGGTTCCGGACGTCTATGAAGGCGCACCGACGCCGGTGACCGGATTTTTCTCGGTGGGACCGAAAGCGGCGGGATTCGCGGCGTTGTTAAGAATTTGCATTTACGGCTTTTCCGGAATGGCGGAGTTGACGGCGGTATTCTGGATTTTGGCGGTGTTGACGATGGTGGTCGGCAACGTCATGGCGATATTCCAGAGTAATATCAAGCGAATGCTGGCGTACTCGTCGATTGCCCACGCCGGGTATATTCTCGTGGCATTAACGGCCGGGGGAGAAGGCGCGGTGTCATCGGCGGTGTACTATCTTCTGGCTTACATGTTTTTCAATCTCGGTGGTTTTACGATCGTGACGATTATCGACAGCAGAACCGGAAGCAATTCACGGATCGACGAGATGAAGGGCTTGGCGGCGCGGCATCCCTATCTGGCGTCTCTGCTGGCGCTGTTTATGTTCGCGCTGGCGGGATTCCCGCCGACGGCGGGTTTTATGGGCAAGTTTTACATATTCTCCGAGGCGGTGCGCAACGGATTTGTCTGGCTCACCGTGATCGCGGTCATGAACAGTCTGGTGTCGGTGTTTTATTATCTGCGAGTGGTGGTGGCGTCGTTTTTCGGCAAACCGGAACAGGAATTCAGCCCGGTTTCGTTCAGCCCGGCGTTGTTTCTCGCTTTGCTGGTGACTGCGGTCGGCACGCTGGTATTGGGATGTTTCCCCGGGTACTGGCTGGAGCTTTCTCAATTGAGTATGTTCCCGATTATATAGAGCAAAATTCATCGTATAAAAAAGGCCGCCTTTTCGGGCGGCCGTTTTTGTTTCTGTTAATTTGGTTCAATAGACGAAATAACAAGGCTCATCGCCTTCCTGATAAATCGCCGAAATCAGATACAGGATATCAAGCAGGTTGACGGCGTCGTCACAGTTGACGTCTCCCACGGCCAGCGGATCCGGCGCGGGGCCTTGCGGGTTACCGTAGATATAGTCGATCAAAAGCAGGATGTCGATCAGGTTGACCGCACCGGACGTGTCGACGTCACCGGATTGCACCAACTCATGTCCCTGATCGAAAAGAACCGCGACGTCATTACCGATCGCGTTTTCGACCGTTTCACTCGAGTCGAAATACAGCGCGCCCTGACATCCCACGCCGCTGACACCGACCAGTGTGACCGTGTCGGCGCCGGACGAACCGACGTCGTAATATTGAAAGGCGATGTCACCCAAGCGAGTCAAGATTACCTGGAACGTGGTGAGCGTGTCATCCAGATCACCCCAGACGCCCAGCTGATGCCATTGAATGATAGTTGTGTCATCGGTGGGAGCGTGATAATAATAGATTCCGCCGTGACCGGCGATTCCGTCACCGATGGTGAAGTCATGCCAGTACGGAGTCACCAGCGAGGTGAAAGGATTGCCGGGAATAGCGATATCACGGCTGTAATAACCGTTGATGTTGATATCCTCATCGGTAAACGACAACGCTCCGTTGACACCGACATAGATACGGTCGAAGGTGCTGTCATAGAAGGGAACGTCGAACGGGAGGATAATCGGCCCGGCTGTGCCGTCATCGAGTTCCGTCCCGGAGATATAGCTGTTTTGAAACCAGTAATCGGGGATGCGGGTTCCGATGGTGCTGATATCCGTCCAGGTATAGACCGGTCCACCGATATCGTCGCTGTCGCTTATTTCAAACGTTGTGTCAGGAATGCAAGGAACGTTGAGATAGACCGGAACGAACGCTGATGAATCCTGCGATCCGCCGGTCGGTCCCCAGTCGATCGTAAAGATACCGGTGTTGGCGGCGAAACCCTCCTCCAGCAGGGTTGCGTCGAGGGTAATCGTAATTTCAAGCGAATCACTCGCCGGAACCGTACCGCTTGCCGGTAAGGCACTCATCCAGTCGGCGCCGGCGGATTTGGCGAGCGTATCTTTGTTAAATGAGAAATCAACGCCGGTTGTCGCGGAACGGTTGTACAGCCAAAGCGGAACGTATGCTATCGTATTTACTTCGATGCTGGTGTCGATTATAATCGGTTCGGTATACAGCGAGGGCGGCGGCGACAGGGCCGCAAAAGCGGCCTGCAAATCGGGACGTGGGCCGATATGTTGAGAGAGGTTTCCCTGTTGTGGTGAACCGGTGGCATTGAGAACTTCCAGCGCATAGTCGGCAGTCAGGGGAACGCCGTGGGCGGTTTTGTAATACCCCTGCAGGCAGGCCACCGCGCCGGTAACGATTGGCGAGGCGGAAGATGTACCGCTGAAGGTCGCCGTGTAATACTGATTGGGAACATCATCACCGTCGAACAAGACGCCATACCCGGTGGTAACCACATTGCGGCCGTATCCCTGCAGGTTAATTCGTTCGCCGTAGTTGGAAAAATCCAGCCGCGAGCGATCGACGCCGTATTCGCCGTCAGGCGGGACTCCGGCCCCGACCATGATGGCGTGGGAGTTGCGATAAGTGGTGTCGAACAACTGCCCGTAAAGATACGTGTTATCGAAATTTTCAGCGCCGTTACCGCCGGCCTCGACCACGATCAAGCCTTTAGCCCAGGCATACAGCATGGCGTCATAATTACCCTGCCAGTATTCCATGCAAATATAGCCGAGTTGATCCTCACGATACTCGAAATTGTAATGCGGGCCGGGCGAATGCAATTCGATCAGGATGATATCGCCGCGTTCGAGATTGTCGACGGCAATCATAATCGCCTCGGCGGTGCTTATGTCGGATACCGAAACCATGCCGATATCGGCACCGGGACAAATGCCGGTGACACCGTAGCCGTTGTCGCCGGCGATCATGACGCCGATGACGGCGGTTCCGTGGGCGCCGACGGGATCATCACCGACAATCGTGCCGCCAAGCGCTTTTTCCAAATCCTCATGGTTTTCTGTCCAGGCATGTTCGATATCGATGATTTTCACGCCGGAGCCGTCGCCGCCGGGCTGGGTTTTGGCGTAATAGTGATCGACACCGGACGGGGCGGCCAGAAGGTAATCCTGATCTCCTTCATAATCGGGAGTCGGGGGAGCGATATCGACAGCCTCTTCGGGAATCGGTTCGAGATACGCGATTTCGACCACGTCGAGGCGATTCAGCCGGTTGATCAGGTTTTCCGCCTCGGTCGGATCGGATACGGGAATGGAATAATATAAATTCAAATCGGCCAGTTGTCTTCCCGAAGCCGATTCCAGTTCGATTTTCATGCGGTCATAAGCCGTCTCTGATTTGCGGGAGAACGTACGCTGTAGACCGGCGCTTTTATAGGGAAGCAGAAGATCGTTAACATTGTCAAGCGCCATTCCGGATTTGGATGACAGGCGCCCCTCATTAAGCCGGACGCCGGAGTTCTCTTGAAATTTTACCACGACATTTGCAATCGATGCCCGCTCACTGATTTTAATATACGACGGTTTTTCCGGGACCGCGCGTTTTGCCAGAGACTGACCGGTATTGATCGTGCTTTGCGGTAATTCGGCGGCAACCGACAGTATGGGCAATAAGCCGCATAACAAAATGGCGATGACATTCCGTCGCAATGGTGACATGAAACCTCCCGGCGTTTATTCACTCTATATTACGGATGTACGGCGGTTACCTTTAGCAGTTGAGGGTAGTAATTTCTTCTTACACAAAAATATACGCACAAATGACAGGATGTCAAATACAATTTATATCTGTGGCGCGTAACAGTATGGGAATGAGGGGCTTGGTGTTATCCGTTAAAGCTATACTTTTTCCAGTCGCAGTTTGTCGTTCATGGCGGGGATTTTCAACGGGTATTTGCCGGTGAAACAACTGACGCAAAAACTCCCATTCGGTAAAGACGGCATGGACAACATCCCGTCAACCGACAGATAGCCCAGCGAATCGACCCCGAGATATTTCTCGATTTCAGGCACCGTCTTTTCCGGGGCGATCAGCTCGCGACGGGTCGGCATGTCGATACCGAAAAAGCAGGGGGAGATAATCGGTGGGGCGGAAATGCGAAGATGGATTTCTTTCGCCCCGGCCGAACGGATCATTTTCACCAGTTTCATCGACGTGGTTCCTCGGACAATGGAATCATCGACGACCACGACACGACGTCCCTCAAGCACGCCTTTGACCGGATTGAATTTGATCTTGACGTCGAGATCGCGAATGCCCTGTTCCGGGTCGATAAAGGTGCGCCCGACATAGTGGTTGCGGATCAGGCCGATTTCGAAACGGATCCCGGATTGTTCGGAATAACCCAGCGCGGCGGTATTGGCCGAGTCGGGGATACCGATGACGATATCGGCGTCGGTGGGATGCTCGATTGCCAGTTGACGTCCAAGCCGCCGGCGGATTTTGTCGACATTTTCTCCGAAGACTTTGGAGTCGGGACGCGCGAAATAGATGTATTCGAAAATGCAAAAAGCGTGGCGATGCTTTTTCAGCGGATATACCGATCGCAGGCCTTTTTTTGAGATTTGCAGGACTTCGCCGGGTTCGATCTCCCGAACATATTTGGCCCCGATAATGTCGCAAGCGCAGGTTTCCGAGGCGACGACATAGCCGCGCCGGTATTTACCAAGGCAAAGGGGCCGAAATCCCTGCGGATCGCGGGCGGCGATAATGGAATCCTCGGTGAGAAAAATCACCGAATACGCGCCTTTGACTTGCTTGAGACCGTCGCATATACGATTGAACCAGGTCCGTTTGGACGATGATGAGGCCAGATGGAGAAAGATTTCCGTATCTGAGGTGGTTTGGAAAATGGAGCCGGCCATTTCGAGTTTCTTGCGCAATTCAAATGAATTCGGCAAATGACCGTTGTGTCCGATAGCCAGTTTCTGACTGAGGTTGGTGATCAAGAACGGCTGGATATTTATCAGCGATGAGGCCCCGGTGGTTGAATAGCGGGTGTGTCCGATGGCGATATTGCCTTTGAGTCGGTTGAGATGGCGATTGTCGGCAAAGACCTCGTTGACTTCGCCCATGCCCTTATATATATGAACGCCGCCGTTGCCGGCGGTCACGAGTCCGGCCGATTCCTGGCCGCGATGCTGAAGGGCATACAGGCCC
>CAZVNK010000106.1:0-8317 GCA_964628115.1 uncultured Ignavibacteriaceae bacterium
AAGGTTATTTATTTCAGCATATAATACTGAATCTCCTCCCGCACTATGGCCCACTGATTCGCCGTTCATGCTATTCTTTCCTTTATATTATTATTTGTGGATAGTAATAACATATACCCATAATGTTTTTTTGTCAATCTCATATCCCTCTCTCCTCATCTTTTGACTTGCGTTTGAAATCCCCATCCCCTACTCTTGCAAATAGTAATCAATCCACCCATCATATGGGAGAACAGACATGTTTCTCGGAGCTATTCTCGTCCTCGCCGGGGTACTGCTTCTGCTCACCAGAAGCCATATCCTGCCGGGGGATTTCTGGGACTACGGCCTGCCGATCCTTCTGATCGCGCTCGGGATCGATATTGTCTTCAGCCGCCGGAAAAAGAAATCCAATGGCTGATCGGGCCAAACCGACCGTATTCTTTCGGCCCGCCCGAAGCGGGATGGTCAAATTTTGCGGGGAGCTGGAAGCGAAAGTGATGGAAACCGTGTGGGCCAACGGCGCGATGACAGTCAAACGCGCGCTGTATTTTCTCAACAAGGAAAATCATTACGCCTACACCACGATCATGACCGTCATGAGCCGCCTTGTCGAAAATTCGTTCCTGACCCGTGAAAAACAGGGCCATTCCTATCTGTATACCCCAACCATGAATAAACAAGAATTTCTCGACCACGCCATCGGCGCGATAATCACCAGCCTGAATCAGGATTACCGCACCGAAACCGCCGCGCATCTTACCGTTCCCGCCAAAAAGAGACGAAAAAAGTAGGGCCTTTTTCGTCCATTAAATATATAAAGTCCGTTTCAGAAACACTGATTTTATCCCGATAATGGAAATATGGGATTACGCCTGCTTATCATAGCGTTTCTGGCGGGAATATCATCCGGCGTGATGGCGTTGGAGGAATATCAATCCGTCGGTTCGGGGATACATTTTGACTATCCCTCCGACTGGGAGATAATCGCCGACACCGGCGGCGAGGTCATCGTCTCATCCGACAAGGACCGCACCGCCGTGGTCGTGTTCACCCGCTATTATCTCGAACAGAACACGCAAATCGGCAATGACGACGATCTGCGGGAGGCTCTGGCGGGATTGTACACTCTCATGGAAGTGCCGTTCGAGGATGAAAGCGAGATCGACTTTGTCCGGGGCGAAAACATGATTTCGTTTTCAGCCGATTACGCCCGCCGTAATCCGGACACCGGTATCGAGGAATCGCGCCGTATCAAAGGCTTTTTGGTCCGTTCGGTAGACGACGGGCAAGTGCTGTATTTCAGTCAGGCCCGGCTTCCGGCCAATGCCTCCAAGCGCCTGCAAAACAAAGTCAAGGCGGTCATGACCACCTTCCATATCACCGAACCGATCGATGAACAGGTTTACCCCGCGCAAAGCGAGGGGGTTGCGATGTATGTCCTGCTGGTGATGGCGTTGACCGCGTTTTTCTATGCACGTAACCGAAGAATCCAGCGATCCAAAAATCCGTTGGGGCGGGATTCAAGCAATTTCTGGCGATGCCCGTTGTGCCGACGGGTAAATCACATCGACCACGACACCTGCCGTCGATGCGGCACATGTCGCCCAAACGTACACAGCCCCGCCTGAATTTTCGATTTTACTCGGCTTCTTCTTCGAGTTCCACCAGAACACCCGACGTCGATTTGGGGTGCACGAACGCAATCTTGCATCCCGAGGCCCCGATACGCGGAGTCTCATCGATCAATCGGTAGCCTTTGGCTTTCAAACCTTCGAGAGTTTTCTCGATATCGTCAACGTGGAAAGCCAAATGATGCAAACCCTGCCCTTTCTTATCCAGGAATCCCTTGATCGGGCTGGACTCGTCGGTGGGCATGAGCAGTTCAATGGCGGCGCCGGCTTCAAACGGAAACTTCGCCACTTTCACTTTCTGGTCGGCAACTTCTTTTATGGGCGTCGGCTCCGCGTCCGCAAGAACGGAGAAGACCTTGACGGCATCATCCAGATTCGGTACCGCAATACCGATATGAGAGAGTTTCATTGTAAGTAAATCCCGTGCTTATTCGGTTTCCTCATCATCGGGAACTTCATAGTCCCGATAGACTTCCCGAAATTCCCATTCTTCCTTCGTGTTCGACATCGACGGTTTGTGCCAGCGATCCCCCGAACGGTACATCGTGGGCGCGTACGGCATACGCGTTTCACCACCCAGATCGGATTCATACACGATCTTGATATACACTTTCGCGGAATCCTCGAACAATCGCACACTGTCGATATCAATCCCCTTCAACGTATCATAGACATACTGGCTTACCTGGGCGAATCCGTAATAATCATCGAGCGTCCAATTAACATGATAGTAATCGAATTCCTGCTCGAACATGACCGTTTTGTCACCTTCACGAATACGCTTGAAAAAATCCAACAGGTTAGCCCGAATTTCTTTTTCCGCTTCGACGGGATCATAGGATAATCCCGACGTGTCCCCCAGCGGTTTTGTCTGTTCCGTCGAACAACCAATCAGCACCACGGCCAGAACGGCCATGAGAATAAGTTTATAGAAACGCATAAGACTATTCCAACTCCATCAGTTTGTCGTTTTTCTCCACGGCCTGCCCGGCGTCAACGAATATCTCTTTGACCGTCCCGGGGAACGGCGCGCGGATCATGTTTTCCATCTTCATCGCTTCTATTATAATCAAAGTTTTTCCTTTTTCAACCTTTTCTCCGGGTTTTACCTCGGAAGTCAGCACCAACCCCGGCATCGGGGCCAAAATCACCTTCTCTTCCGGCCCGTCGACCGCCAGCCCGGCCCGCTTGCGCAATTCGGCCAGATCATACGGTTCGACCCGGACGTCCATGTGTTTCCCCTCGAGAAACACGTCCAGCCGGTTGCCGTCGCGAGCAATATCGACCTCGGACGATGCCGCGTCAATATTCAACAGGAATTTTTTATCGGAAAGCCGGCGCACCGCCACGTGCCTCTTTTCACCCTTGTGTTCGAGAACGTATCCCTCGATATCGCGCGAGATCACCACGTCGAATTCGCGGTCGTCGACCGTGACGATATATCGGTCTCGTGAATGCGGCATACTCAATTCCCCCCGTCCAAACGCTTGACACCCTGACCGCGATGATACCCTTTCCACCCGGAATCACCCTGAGATTGGCGCGCCATATTAGTGGAGACTTTTTGACGGCTGAGATGTTCATACAGAATCGCGGCGATCGCGGCGCGTTCCTCCACGGAAGCGTCGCGGCAGACGAAATTCCGATTCGGGAATTCCCGGTCGATAAAATCAGTGGCATAATCGCCGAGAATAAATCCCCGCGAGCGCATCACCGCACAAGCGAAATCCAGCGTGGTGTGGACGCCCGAAATGCGATATTCTTTCACCGCCCGCAGTGTTCGCTCGATGGCCTCTTCTCGGGTACGGCCCCAGATTACCAGCTTGGCAATGATCGGATCATAGTATATCGGGATTTCCGACCCGGACAAAACGCCGGAATCGACCCGTATCCCGGGACCGGCCGGTTCACGGTATTCGGTGATCGTGCCGGTCGACGGCATGAAATCCTGATGCGGATCCTCGGCATAGATACGGCATTCGATGGCATGGCCGTAGGAGCGAACGTCCTCCTGTTTGAATGACAGTTCTTGTCCCTCGGCGATACGTATCTGCTCGCGGACGATATCGATACCGGTCACCATTTCGGTTACCGGATGTTCCACCTGCAAGCGGGTATTGACCTCCAGAAAATAAAAACTGCGGTCCTGATCGACCAGAAACTCCACCGTCCCGGCGCCGATATATCCCGATTCCCGGACGATATTCACCGCCGCCTCACCCATTCGGGTGCGAAGGTCCTCGGTCATGATCGGTGACGGGGATTCTTCGATTACTTTTTGATGACGACGTTGCACCGAGCATTCGCGCTCGCCGAGATGGATGGCGTTACCGTGCGTGTCGGCCAGTATTTGTATTTCCACGTGACGGGGTCGTTCCAGATAGCGTTCGAAATACACGCGACCGTCGCCGAAGGCCGATCCCGCCTCACGCACCGCCGACTGGATCGATTCCTCCAGCGGATCATCGGCACGCACCACCCGCATTCCCTTGCCTCCTCCGCCGGCGGCCGCCTTGACCAAAATCGGAAAGCCTATCTCCCGCGCGGTCTGTTTCACTTTGTTCATGTCGGTGATATCGAAATCCGTCCCGGGTACTACCGGCAAACCGGCTTTGATCGCGGTACGACGCGCCTCGAGTTTGTCGCCCAAAAGCGCGATCGTCTCCGATTTGGGGCCGATAAAAATCAGTCCGCTGTCTTCGCACAACTTCGCGAACTCGGCATTCTCGGCCAGAAAACCGTAGCCGGGATGAATCGCCTGCGCGCCGGATATCCGCGCGACTTCGATAATCCGCCGTTTATTGAGATAGCTGTCGCGCGATGGCGCCGGACCTACCCATTACGCTTCATCGGCCAGCCAGACATGAAACGCGGTATCATCGCATCCCGAATAGATCGCAACCGATGCGATACGAGCATCGCGGCAGGCGCGAATGACACGGATCGCGATCTCGCCCCGATTCGCAACCAGTATTTTGGTGATTGGTGTAGTCATAATGTCATGTTGTACTATAACGGTATATTGCCGTGTTTTTTGGCAGGGTTGGTGTCTTTTTTCGTTTCCAGCATCTGGAACGCCCGGATCAGTCGCGGACGCGTGGCTTTCGGTTCGATGATGTCGTCGATGTATCCCCGCGACGCCGCAATGAACGGATTAGCGAATTTTTCGCGGTACTCCTCGGTTTTCTGCTCCACCGCTGTTTCGGGATCATCCGCCGATGCGATCTCTTTCTTGAATATGATCTCCACCGCGCCTTTCGGCCCCATCACCGCGATTTCAGCCGTCGGCCAGGCGTAGTTCATATCGCCGCGCACGTGCTTGGAGTTCATGACGTCGTACGCTCCGCCGTACGCCTTGCGCGTGATGACCGTCACTTTCGGCACGGTCGCCTCGCAGTACGCGTACAGCAGTTTCGCGCCCTGCATGATAATCCCGCCGTGTTCCTGATCGGTGCCGGGGAGAAATCCCGGGACGTCCTCGAACGTCAGAATCGGAATATTGAACGCGTCGCAGAACCGGATAAACCGCGCGCCCTTGCGCGACGATTTGATATCCAGACATCCCGCCAACACCGCCGGTTGATTGGCGATAATGCCGACCGACCGACCGCCGAGACGGGCGAACCCGACGAGGATATTGGTCGCGAAGTCGGCGTGCACTTCAAGAAATTTGCCGTCGTCGACAATCCGCGCGATCACCTCTTTCATGTCGTACGACTTGTTCGGATTTTCCGGAACGATGGTATTGAGCGCCTCGTCCTCGCGATCGAACGGATCATCGGTCGGCACGAACGGCGGATCCTCGAGATTGTTCTGCGGTATATATCCGAGTAATCTGCGCAAAGCCGTCAGTGCGTCGGCCTCGTTGTTACAGGCGAAATGCGCCACTCCGGACTTGGTCGCATGCGTTACCGCGCCGCCGAGTTCCTCGGACGTCACGACTTCATGCGTCACCGTTTTGACCACATTCGGTCCGGTAACGAACATGTACGACGTGTTCTTGACCATGATGGTGAAATCGGTAATGGCCGGGCTGTATACCGCTCCTCCGGCGCAGGGACCGAGTATCACCGAGATTTGCGGCACGACTCCCGACGCCAGCGTGTTCAGCAGGAAAATATCGGCGTAGCCGCCGAGCGAAACCACTCCCTCCTGGATACGCGCGCCGCCGGAATCGTTCAGGCCGATCACCGGCGCTCCGACTTTCATCGCCATATTCATGATCTTGCAGATTTTCTCGGCATGCGCATGCGAGAGCGATCCCCCGAACACCGTGAAATCCTGCGAAAACACGAACACCTTGCGCCCCTCGATCAGGCCGCATCCGGCGACGACCCCGTCGCCGAGAATTTTCTTGTCGGCCAGGCCGAAATCCGACGACCGATGCGTGACGAACATGTCGAATTCCTCGAAAGAATTCTTGTCCAGCAATAAGTCGATTCGTTCGCGCGCGGTGAGTTTGCCTTTTTCATGCTGGGCGTCGATACGATTTTTGCCGCCCCCCAACAGCGCCTCGTGGCGCATTCGGTCAAGTTGCTTTAATTTTTCTTCAAGTGACATGGAACCACCTTGAAACGGTGCTATTCGATTTTATTCACGACGACTTTGCCGTCCTGTTCGGCAAGCCGCCCGATCTTTATCTCCGTATCGTGATCGAAGGCTATCGCCAGGTTATCCGCCAGAAGGCGTTTGACCAAATCGCGCTTGACGGTCATGGTATCAAGCGGGAACAGGTCAACCGACGCCACGTACGGAACCCTGACATGAAACGACGACGGCACGATATCGGCATAGTACACCGCGCCCGAATCCTCGGAGTACGCTTCGATAGCCTGATGCCCCGGCGTATGTCCCCCGGTGCGAATCGCCTTGATGCCGGGCAAAATCTCGACGTCGCCGTCGATCAATTCCAGCCGTCCCGACTCATCGAGCGCGGCCAGCCGTTCGGGAATATACACGGCGGACGTACGCTCATTGGGATGCATGGCATCCTCCCATTCGACTTTTTGCACGATATGCCGGGCGTTCGGAAAACGCGCAACGATTTTGCCGTCCACCTCTTTCACCGCCCCACCGGCATGATCGGTGTGCAAATGCGTCAGGAAAACCACGTCGATATCATCCGGGGTCAGGCCGAGCGCGGTCAGTCCGCTTTCGATATTGGTTTCGCCCGAAACGGCGTAGATTTTCTCTTCCTGCGGACTCAGACAATCACCGAAGCCGGTATCGCAGAGAATGTTGTTTTTCCCGGTGCGAATCACGAACAGGTTGGTCTCCATCGGGACCAGATTGTTTTCATCGGGAGGTATCAATCGCCCCCAGATTTTTCGTGGGACAACCCCGAACATCGTCCCCCCGTCGAGCCGGAAACGCCGCTCGACGAGGGGATGTATTTCAAAAGAACCGACTTTCATAGATTATCGAAGATAACTGCCGGCGATTACCAACCGCTGGACTTCGGACGTGCCTTCGTAGATTTCCGTGACGCGCTGGTCGCGGTACAGTTTCTCGATCATGGAGAATTCGCCGATATATCCGTACCCGGAATGAATCTGCATGGCGCGGTCGACGCAGAAATTGGCGACTTCGGTCGCGAACAGCTTGGCCTGTGCGGCTTCGAGCGAGAACCGCTCGCCCTTATCCTGCAACATCGCGGCCTTGTACGTCATCAGACGAGCCGCTTCCAGACGCGTCGCCATGTCGGCGATCATCCACTGAATCGCCTGCAATTTGGCAATCGGAGCACCGAATGCGATACGTTTCTTGGAATAGGCGATCGACTCATCCAACGCCCGCTGGGCCATACCCACGCCCTGCGCCGCAACGCCGATCCGGGCGCCGTCAAGCGTCTGCATGGCATAGCGGAATCCCTTGCCGGTCTCGCCGAGTTGATTGGTCACCGGGGCGCGGAAATCCTTCAATTCGATACGACCGGTGGTGGCGGCGCGCATGCCCATTTTGTGCTGAAGCGTAAATCCCTTGAATCCCGGATTGTCGGTCTCGATAATGATCGCGGAGACTTTCGGACGGCCCTCGCCGGCTTCACCGATACGGCAGAATAACACCGCGATATCGCAGGCGTCGCCGTGCATGATGAAAATTTTCTCGCCGTTGATCACGAACTCGTCGCCCTGGATCATCGCCACGGTAGTCTGGTTGGCGGCATCGGAGCCGGCCTCGCGCTCGGTCAGCGCGAAAGCGGGGATGATTTCGCCGGTGGCGCATTTCGGCACGTATTTTTTCTTCTGTTCTTCGGTGCCGAAAGCGTAAATCGGGAACGTCGCCAGTTCCGGAACCGCCGCCAGCAAAGCCGTCGGAGCATCGTAGTACGACAATTCCTCGATCAGCGTGGTATATTCGATATTGGAATACCCGCCGCCGCCGTACGCCTTGGGCATGGCGAAACCGATCAAACCGGCGGCTCCCAGCTTGCGATAATAATCCTTCGGGAAGGCTTCCGGCTTGCGATCCAGTTCCTGAAACACCGGGACGATTTCCTTTTCGGCGAATTCCTTGACGCGATCCCGGACCGCCTGTTGTCGTTCGTCTGCGTTATATTTCATTTCTCCTCCAGAGATTTGGCTTCGATTGTTTCGACCGCACGGATCGAAACGACCTTACATGATATCCTCTTGTTTTTTTCGTTTGCCGACCGCCTCCCGGACGAACGCAATCGTTTCGTCGGTGGTGGCGCCGGGAGGGAA
>CAZVNK010000107.1:0-5514 GCA_964628115.1 uncultured Ignavibacteriaceae bacterium
GTTGCAGCAGGCATCCGCGGAGGTTTCTGCTCGGGCGGCCGAATTGACCGAGGACAACGCCGAAATTCTCCGCCAGGCCGGCTGTTTTCTTGTCAATCAGGGGCATTGTGATCAGGCCGTTTCACCATTGAAGCGGCTGGTCACGCTTCACGACAACTATGTCGAGGGCTGGCAATATCTTGCTCGGGCATATTACGGAGACGGTCGATTCGAAAACGCCAAAGACGCCTATCAGCGATATCTTGCCTTTCGACCCGATGATGCCGATGCCATCAATGATCTGGCCACCTGCCATTTCAAGCTGAAAGAGTATGAAGATGCCGAGAAATACTTCGTACGGGCGATGCAGGCGAACGGTGATCTGGCTATTACTTATCGAAATTTGGGATTGGTTAAGATACGACTCGGTAAGCTTAAAGATGCCTTGACGTTACTGGATAATTACACGCAGGTCGCCCCCGACGATTATGATATTGAACTGGCCATCGGTGAAATATACGGCAGAATGGGGCAATTCAGTGACGCCATCCCGCATTACGAACGCCTTCTGGCCCAACAGCCGACCAATATTGAGGCGTTATACGGAATCTCGGAATGTTATCGGCAGTTGGGTTATGCGGATTCCGCCGCCATTGGCTATCGTCAGATGTTAAAAATCGATCCGCAATGTGAAGCCGCACGCCGTCAATTGGAAAATATCAAGGCCTCGGAAACATCGGCCTGACTTTTTTATTCGGGCCATAATATCTCCGTCGAGAAGCGCCGCATAAAGATTTTCCGATTTTTGCCGATGAAATCAAAAAAGTAATGAAAGAGAAAATACGTAAACTAAATCCTAAAGGGGAGGTGCATAAACACTAACACGTAATCTGTCTCAAGCATAGAATAGGAAAAGTGACATCGGATGTGGCTCGCAATGCGAGTAATTATGTGTCAGGGATGCAATCCCGATCAGTTAAAATTCAAGGAGGAAATGACAGATGTCACTTCGCATTAACAACAACATTGCCGCTGTCGACGCGCATCGTAATCTGGTCCAGACTACCACGACCATGTCAACTTCAATGCAGAAGTTGTCGTCAGGATACCGGATTAACCGCGCCGCCGATGACCCGGCCGGTCTGGTGATTTCTGAGCAGTTCCGTGCTCAGATCGCCGGTCTCGATCAGGCCATTGAAAACTCCGAAGGCAGTATGAACATGATTCAGACTGCTGAAGGTGCATTGACCGAAATTAACTCCCTGTTGGTTTCGATGAGAGAGCTGGCCATTCACGCGGCCAACGAAGGCTTCAACGACACCGCTCAGCTCGAAGCCGATCAGGCTGAAATTGACAACGCCATTCTGACCATCGATCGTATCGCTTCCAACACGCAGTTTGGAACGAAGAAACTGCTCGACGGCTCCAACGCCAACACCGCCGTCTTCACCGGCACCAACGCCGGCGATTCCGGAATCAACATCCGCGAGAGCAATCTGAGCGATGGTGAGCACTATATTACCGCTACCAAGACCACCGAGTCTTCCGCGACGCTCAACACCGCAACCTATGGTTTGTCGGTTGATACTTCCGTAACGCCGACCAACCTGAGCGACGGCTCCCATAATCTGGACGTAATTCAGTCGTCCGCGGGCGCTTGGAAGAACAACGGTTCTTCGGTTTCGGTACTTGATGAGTGGAACAATGGTATTACCTTTGCCGCCACGGCCACTGAAGCCCTGATCGCCGCCAATGCCGGCGGTGCGGCGGCCGCCGCTACCACCGACAACAGTGGCACGTATACCGTCAGCCTGGCTTATCAGGAAGCCGGTAGCGACGCCACCGGTTCCATCAGCCTGTCGGTTACGATCAACGCCGCCGCGGCCGCCACGGTCGGTGTGGCCGCTCTGGTCTCGAAGCTGAATACCGCTATCACCGGTACCGAATTGAACAATCAGGTGCGCGCCACCATCAGTGGCTCCGGCACGATTCAGTTCAAGAGTGTCGGCGTGGGCGCCAACTATTCGATGTCGGTCGAAGACTTTTCAACCGATGCGACCACGTCCTGGTTCACGTTCGCCAGCTCTCAGGATGCTCGCGGCGTTTCCGGCAATGATCTTCGCTTCCAGGTCGTTTCCGCCGATAGCTACGGCACCGCGACCACCAGTGCGACGATTTCGCTGACCGCCACTACCTACTCCACGTTGGATTCGATCATCACCGAAATCAACGACAAGCTGGATGACGCTATCGGCACCGGTTTTGGCGAAGCCGAAGCCGGAACCGCCAACGTCGCCGCTGAAGCGGGCGGATCCAACAGTGACCGTATCGACTTCCGTATGGTGGACGAAGGTTCGGCATACACTCTGCAGGCGCTGGCGACCAACGCCGGAACCGAAGGCGAAGCCAACTTCGCGCTGGGTATTGCCGTCGACAGTGTGGCAATCACCGGAACCGACGCAATCGTTCGTCTCGATGGCTATTCGACCACGATCGATCGTGTCGATTACACCGATACCCGTGACATTGAAATCGGCGATGCCGATGCCGGTACCGATGGCCGTGGAACTCTCGGGTTAACTCTGGCCTCGGCCAAAAACGGCGGGCTTTCGATTGGCAACATGTTGCTTGATGTCGACGCCGCTCGGTATGCTGTCTATCTGGACGGCAGTAGCGCCCAGAGCGTCATCGCCGGTGAAAACTCGGTCGTGTATAACACCGGTCGGACCGAATCGATGACCATCAATCTCAATCTTGATGCCGAAGGCGGCACCGAGACCATCAATAACACCGATCAGTCGCTGGTCTTCCAGATCGGCGCCAACGTTGGACAAACTGCCAGCATCAGTCTGCGCAATATGTCCTCCGCGACGCTCGGTATGAATCTTGCCAGCAACATGTTCAATTCGTTGGCTGATATCGACGTGACCAGTGTTCAGGGCGCACAGGATGCCCAGGCCCTTATCGATGCCGCCATCGATGAGGTTTCGACTTCCAGAGGAACGCTCGGTAGTTTCCAGAAGAACACGCTGGAATCGAACCTGCGTAACCTCCGTATCGCCTCGCAGAACCTGCAGGCTTCGGAATCGAGTATTCGCGATACCGATATGGCCGCTGAAATGTCGGAATTCGTGCAAAGCCAGATCTTGATGCAGGCCGGCACGGCCATGCTGGGTCAGGCCAACCAGATTCCTCAGGTTGTGTTGTCATTGTTCGGCTAATTCGTTTTTAGCATACAGGCCGGCGGGGATTCCCGCCGGCTTTTTTTATTTCGCATTAAGAATATTATGGGGCAAATCCTATAATAGGCGGGCAATTTGCCGATAAAAAGAGTGGAGAATTGCCGTCGAAACGGCGTCGCGAAAAAGTCCGCGACCCGGAAGACATGACGGGACTGTGTCTGGAGTCAACGCCTAAACATAGGAGTTCTTATGTCGGGATCTCAATCTATTGACGGGCTTATTTCAGGTCTTGATACCACTTCCATAGTCGATGCCATCATTGAAAGCGAAAGCTATACGGTCAATGATCTGGAACAAGACAAGGCCCTGAAAACCCAGCAGGTTGCCGCCTACCAGGCGGTCCTGGCCAAATTCCTGGCGTTAAAAACCTCCGCCAGTCAACTACGCAAAGAGGTTTCCTATCGGCAGGGGACGGTCTCCGTGTCCGATGACACCATTCTGACCGCCACCGCCGACGGCACCGTCGGCCCCGGTACGTACAGCATGCGCGTGCTGTCCCTGGCCCAGAATCATCAGATCGCCGCCAGGGGAGTCGATGATCCGACCAACGATATTTTCGGAACGGGAACCATCAAGCTCTCCACCGGCGACAGCAGTATCAAAACGATTACGATTTCCGACGGCGCCAACTCGCTGGTGGATATCAAGGATGCCATCAATGACGCCAACGCCGGTGTAACCGCCACCATTATCAACGATGGCTCGTCGTCGAATCCGTATCGCCTGTTGCTGACGTCGAATGATTCCGGCCTCGCCAACAGCATTAAAATCGATATTGATCTGACCGGGGGAGAGGCTCTCGATTTCTCCGGTAGCTCCTTTGACAATCCCGAGCAGGTTTCGTTCTCCGCCGCGGCGTCGGCGGACGTGTCGCTGGCGGGAACCGCGTCGTACACCGGCGATGAGAACAAAACGTATACCTTTACGGTCGGTGGAAGTGGGGAACAGACGGTCGGAACCGATGTCATCAGCATTACCTGGTCCGACGGCACCAATGAGGGAACGATTCTGGTCACCGAGGCGGACGGCGAAGTGGAGCTGATCGGCGACGGCGCCGACGGACTGAAACTGAATTTCTCCGCCGGAACGCTGGTGGCCGGCGATACATTCAAGGTCTCTACGTTTTCGCCGCTTTTGCAGGAGGCTCGCGACGCACAGATCGCCATCGGTGATGATACCGGGGCGGGTTCGGCGATCGTTATCACGTCTGACTCGAATACCTTTGAAGACGTTATCCCCGGTGTGACGATCGATGCCGCCAAAGTCACCGATCCCGATGAAGTCGTTACGATCACTACCGACGTCGACACGGACGGCGTCAAGGAATTGATAAATACGTTTATCGAGCGCTACAATGACGTCATGACGTTTATCGAAGATCAGTTCACGTACGATCAGGATGCTCAGGAATCGGGCGTGTTGTTTGCCGAATCCACTCTGCAGACGATACAATCCTCCCTGCGGTTTTCGGCGACGTCGCCGGTGCCCGGCCTGTCGGCGGATTATCGAAGTCTGGCCATGATCGGCATCCGCTCCGATGCCGACGGCAATCTGCAAATCGCTGATTCCAAGGCGCTGAACGAGGCTTTGGAGGATGATCTCGAAGCCGTCATAAATATGTTTATCGATACCGGCAATTCGACCAATACCGGAATCGAATTCACCTCGCTGTCTTATGATACTTCGGTGGACGGTGATTTCAACGTGGATATCACCCGCGCCGCCACCAAGGGGTATTTCGAAGGTGCAACCATTGCCAATCCGCAGTTGACACCGCTGACGCTGACCACTGCCAACAATGTGATCAAATTGAAAGTGGACGGCGTGATCTCGGAAGAAATAGTATTGACCGAGCGAACGTACAACTCAGGAGAAGAGCTGGCCGAGGAATTGCAGGCGCGCATCGATGCCGACGATACGATCGGAGCCAGGGACGTTTTGGTGGAGTGGGTCGATGAAGGCGACACCGGCTACCTGAAATTTACCAGCGGGACCTACGGTTCGCGCTCCGTCGTCAATATCGAGTCCTCCATCAGCAATTCCGCCTATACCGCGCTCGGTTTGGCCGCCGGCAACGATTTCTACGGCAATAACGTGGAGGGTACGATCAACGGCGAAAGCGCCACCGGAAACGGCCAGTTCCTGAGCGGCAACGCCGACAATCTCACGACCGCCGGTTTGAAACTGAAAGTGACGCTGACGGCGTCCGACCTGACCGACGGCGCGGATGCCACCGTTTCGATCACCAGGGGGCTGGCGACCGTTATCGATAAAACGCTTGACCATATCACCA
>CAZVNK010000107.1:5598-8267 GCA_964628115.1 uncultured Ignavibacteriaceae bacterium
TGACAATATCACCAAAAGTTCCGAAGGCTCGATCGCCCGGCGAACCGGCGCCCTGGAAACGCAAATCGATGATCTTGACGACCGCATCGAATACTACACCGAACGCCTTGAGAATCGGCGCGAAGCATTATACAAGCAATATCAGGAAATGGAATCGGCCCTGTCGGAACTACAGGCAACCAGTTCCTACCTGGAGTCCCAATTGGAAGGCATCAACAATAATTGGAAAAGCATCCTGGATTGAGGAAACATGCAAAACAAAATCAAAGAATATGCAACCGTAAGTACACTTGGAAAAAGTGGCGTGGAATTGGTGGTGATGGTCTATGACGGCGCCTTGAAACATTTGCGGCTCGCTTCCGATCACTACGAGCGTCACGAGTATAACGACGGATGCGAGGCCATGCAGAAAGTGCGCACGTTTGTCGTTCACCTTTACACCACGCTTGACATGGAAAAGGGAGGAGAGATTTCCGCCAATCTGTCGAAGCTGTATGCATTCGTCATTGAGCAGATAGACCTGATTCAGGCGACCAGGGACGTTGCCCAAATCGAAAAGGTGTCGGGTATTCTGAATAATCTTCGGGAGGGCTGGCTTCAGCTGGCGGCGAAAACAAAAAGCCCCGCCGGTGACAAACCCGCCGATGCGACCGTCGAACGGCCGTCGCGAAGTCTCTCGGTATCCATATAAGAGGTTTTGGAAACATGGAGTTTAATCAAATCACGAAGCTGGAACGCGAACTGGTCTTCATCCTCAAGGAGGAATATTCGTTCTATCAGTCGCTGTATATTCTGATTGACAAGCAGAAGGATATAGTGAAGTACGAACGCGACGAAAAACTGCTTGATTTGTATACGGAAATCGAGCGCTGTCACCGCCGCATTCAGAAATCGGAGAACAAAATCGCCGATTTGAAAGAGAAAAATCCAAAACTCTTTCCGGTGGCGTCGTCCGCGCCCGAGGTTCGCAAGCTGGTCAACAGTATTCTGACGCTGGTAAAGAAAAACATCGGGCTGGTCAAAGAGAACGAATTATACCTGAAGAACCGGCATGATCGTATTCAGACCGAATTGAAGGAATTACAAAACAGCAACAAGATTTTGAAATATATCCGGGAAAACGACCCGGCGCCGTTTTTTGTCGACGGCAAGAATTAGGGCGGATCGAAGTCTAACGATATAATCCGCCCGCGCCGATATATATAATAGGAGTATGTTATGGAGATGGGATCTTTTCATGACTATGCCGACGTTCCCAACGGGAACGATCGTGCGAAAGGAAATACCGGCACGGAAAGGGAGAACCGGCTGGCCGTTATTCGCGAAAGAATTGCAAGCGGCTATTATGACCGGCCGGAGGTAAAAAACAAACTTGCCGATATTCTCACCTTACGACCTGAAATTGCCGGGACAGCCGAAGCGTTGCAACCCACGCGGGCTGATAAGGCCGATCCGATGCACGGTGTGGCTGAGCAAGGAGATGAACCGATATAATTGGCGGGAGACAGGTGTATTATGACAACGACAGTGACCGAACCGGGCATTGAACAGAAAATCAATCAGATTATAGGCAATATCAGAAATCTGCCGACGCCGCCAATCGTGTTCGAACAGATTCAGAAAGTCCTGCAGGACCCCGATGCGTCGGTGGGGCATATCGCCAATATTATTTCAGAAGATCCGGCCATGTCGGTTAAAGTCCTCAAACTCACCAACTCCGCCTTTTACGGTCTTTCTCGTGAGGTGGAGTCGGTCAAACATGCTATCATGATTATCGGTCTGGAAGCGGTCAAAAACCTGGTTTTGTCGGCGTCGGTTCTGAATATGTTCAAGGCCGACGACAGCAATCGGGATTTCCACGAGGGATTCTGGCGCCACTCTCTGGCGGTTGCGTTTGCATCGCGACTTTTGGCGACGAAATTCAAAAAATACGGAACGTTCAATCCCGATGCCGTTTTCACGTCCGGGCTGATTCACGATATCGGCAAAATCGTCATTTGTTGTTTCATGCCGAAAGAACATCAGCAAATCATGGCGTCACTCAGTTCGGTCGACGATCTCGAGGTCATCAAGGCCGAAGAGGACGCGCTCGGTTTCAATCACGCCCAATTGGGACGTCAACTGGCCAAACAGTGGAAACTGCCCGATCGTATGGCGGATACGCTTGGATTTCATCATCACCCCGCGCAGGAAAACGCCAGCGACAACCATGCCCATTTGATCAGTCTGGCCAATCACGTGGCGCATCTGTGTTTCCCGTCGGCCGATATCGACAATTCTCATTTCCATGTCGCCGATGGAGTCTATAAATTTTTCGGAATTACCGACGAAATCATCGACGAGGCCAAAGCGGAATTGTTCGAAGAGTACATGAAAGCCGAAACCTTTATGCAGATCGCCGGCGGATCGGATTAACCCTCGTAACGTCCGATCCTGATTGCCGGCACGCGCCGGAATAGGCCGGTCATATTCATTCCATACGAAATCATTTTCGCGCTTCTTTTTCCGTTATTCATTTGATTCGAGTTTATTGTGTCGATTGGCATATTCGTTTGCCTTTCGGGACTACGGTTATTTATTTTGTCTGGACTTTGAAGAAGCTATTTCAGGAGACTGTTATGATTACCTGTCCGTTTTATATTGTCGATGTGTTCACGGATCGGCCGTAT
>CAZVNK010000108.1:0-6829 GCA_964628115.1 uncultured Ignavibacteriaceae bacterium
GATGCAAATATTCGATCGGGTCCTCGACCGTGATAATATGGGCCTGGCGCTCCCGATTGACCTTGTCGATAATCGCCGCCAGTGTCGTCGATTTGCCCGAACCGGTCGGGCCCGTCACCAGGATCAGACCGCGCGGCAAACCGGCGAATTCGGAAATCACTTTGGGAAGGCCCAGTTCCTCGAACGTTTTGACCTTGTACGGAATCTGCCGCAGGGCAACCGCCACGTTGCCGCGTTGCATGAACACGTTACAGCGAAAACGACTCAACTGCTCGATTCCGAAAGACAAATCCAGTTCCGAGCTGGTTTCGAATTTGAGTCGCTGTTTTTCATTCATAATGGAATACGCAAGCTTCTTGGTATCATCGGGTGCCAAAATATCGTACTGCATACGAACCAGCTTGCCGTCCACCCGCACAACCGGCGGGGCCCCAACCGTAAGGTGCAAATCGGACGCATCCATCTTCACCATCTCTTCGAGCAATTGACGAAGACCTACCATTCAAGCGCTCCTGACAAATTCATGCCGGTTAAAAGGGACGTTTTTTTATTATATCGGAATAATTGGAGAAATCTTGACCGGAAAAGAAGCCCCGACGGCTTTTAAGTCATTGATTTATAAGGGATTCGAAAAGAGGATGAATTGTCTCAGGTGGTGACGGCATGAACCTCATCGATCGAAATTATCCCATTATGCATTTTATCCACCGCCGCCATCCGTAGCGTAAACATCCCCTCCTTGAGAGCCGCCTCGCGGATATCGGCATCACTGGCCTTATTCAGAATCAACCGTTCGACTTGAGATGAAATCGGCATGACCTCATAGATGCCGCATCGTCCCGATAGCCCGGTATGATTGCACTCACTGCACCCATCCGCCTTGTAGGCTTTTATTTTCTCGCCCATAAAATCGGGAGGCACCCCGAGCGCTTCCAACTGCTCTTCGGTGATATCGATTTCCCGCTTGCAGTTCTGACAGATTTTGCGCACCATGCGCTGGGCCATAATCAGACGGGTCGCCGAGGATACCAGATAATTGGGCACCCCCATATCGATCAGACGGTTGATCGACGACGGCGCATCGTTGGTATGCAGGGTCGAAAACACCAAGTGACCGGTCAGGGCGGCGCGGATGGCGATTTCCGCGGTTTCGCCGTCACGAATCTCACCGACCATGATGATGTCGGGATCCTGACGCAAAAATGATCGCAGAGCCGCGGCGAACGTCAGCCCGATATCCGAGCGCACCAGCACCTGGTTGATACCGTCGAAGTTGAACTCGACCGGATCCTCGGCCGTCATGATGTTCACGTCGATGGTGTTGATCTGCTTCAGCGCCGAATACAACGTCGTCGTTTTACCGGAACCGGTCGGCCCGGTCACCAGAATAATGCCGTACGGCAGATGAATCGCCTTGTCGAATTTCTTCAGCGATTCCTTGGTGAATCCCAGCTTGGTCATGTCGACCATCAGCGCCTTCGGATCGAGAATACGCATCACCACCTTCTCGCCGAAGATCGTGGGAAGCACCGAGACACGCAAATCGACGGTGCGGTCGTCGATCTTGATTTTAATCCTGCCGTCCTGCGGCAGACGCCGCTCGGAAATGTCCAGATCGGCCATCACCTTCAGGCGGGAAATGATCGCCGCGCGATATTTGAACGGAAGCGGGGCCTGCTCGATCAGGTCGCCGTCGACTCGGAATCGCACCCGGATACGCTTTTCATAGGTTTCGAAATGCAAATCCGACGCCCCCATGCGAATCGCGTCCGCGATCAGCGAATCGACCAGCTTGACCAGCGGCTTGTCCTGAATCGCCGACTGCAAATCGGCGTCGGACGGAGAATCCTCCTGCGCCGACAACACCTCCAGATCGCTGTCTCCCTCCAATCCCTTGAGGATTTCGTTGATCGCGCCCTCGTCCTTGTAATAGGACTCGATCGCCTTCTTGATCGATTTCTCGGGAGAGATGACCGGCTGGATGGAACAGCCGGTGATAAATTTGACCGCGTCCAGCACATACACGTTGTTGGGATCGGAGATCGCGACGATCAGACTCTTGCCGAGTTTGGAAACCGCGATGACGTTGAATTTGCGGGCGATATCAAGCGGAATGAGTTTGACGATTTCGGGATTCAATTCGACGTCGGCCAGGCGCAAGGTTCCCATATTGAGCTGTTTGCCGACGAATCGCGAGATTTGATCCTCCGATTCGACCGCCCCGATGGTCACCAGAATTTCTTCCAGTTTGCCTTTCTTTTCCTCCATCAGGGTCAGCGCTTTGGCTAACTGCTCATCGGAAATCATGCCGGCCTTGACCAGCATTGTGCCCAGCTCTGAAGACATCAACTCGATCCCATTTGTTGTTTAGCGATAGACGTCCACGGAATGTTTACGGAAATCGACCCATCGCGGATCAATCCTGGAATATATCGTCCAGTTTGTCACCGGCGGACGCGGCGAATTCATCCGTCAATCCGGCATGGTCGGCGTTGTTCCGGGACTTAAGCGCGACGAAAATCTTGGCCAGTTCGGTGGCACCCTCTTTGGCATACAGCCGTACCATACCGATCGTGGTGCGATCGTCGACGATCACCGACTATCGACATGTGAATGTGGTCTTTTTTGCCCTGATGAAACAGGACGGAAAACTCCGATTCACCCACCAAACGAGCGATTTCCTTTGTTGAGGCGAATGATCCGGCCAACAGTGCCGCCAGTGCAGTCGTGTCGAGTGAATGCGTAAAACCCTGGCGAGTAATCAGATGGCCGTCCTTATCCACCAGCAGGGCACACTTGGCCTCGGCGCCCTTGAGCATACGGGCCAATATCGAATCGATCTTTTCGATCTCTTCTTCATAGATTACCAGGTTGTCATCAGTCACAGACGGCTCCTCCTCTTTTATTTGACACCAAACAGCCGCTTGAAGAAACCGCGTTTCTTCTTGACGACCCGTTCCGACGGGGCCATGGATGGTGACGGCATGCCGGAACCCTCGTCATGTTGCAGTTTTTCGTTTTCATCGTTCAAACGGCTTCGTAAGGCCGAAATATCTTCATCTTTCGCCGCCGGTTGAAAATCGGAGACCGTGATCCGACGTTCACGACGGGGAATCTTGCCCGTCGAACCCGGGAACGGTCGCGACATGGATTCTTCACCGGCCTGCGCGCTCGGCGTTTCCTGCGATTCCGTCGGTTCGGATACCGACTCGGCGGGCAGGGCATGATGTTCCAGCGACGGTTCCGCCTGCGGCGAGGCCTCGGCCTGATAGGCCGCCTCCCTCTGCGGCGTCGTGTCACTCGGCTCGGTCGCGCTGGTTTCCACCGCACTCGGACGCACCGTCGGCGGCGTTACCGCGTAGGCGGCGCCCTGCTGAGCGACGGCGGGCGTTTCGGCCGGCTTGGTCGCCGACGCGCTTTTGCCCGCGCTGGTGGTGGTGCGCGTACTTTTGGCCTTCTCCAACACCAGTTTGATAATCATTTTCAGGGTGTCGAACACCCCACGACCATTGACCGCTTCACCTTCAAACCATTTCCATCCCCTCGGATTCAGCTTGGCATTGAGTTCATCGACCGACAACGCTCCGGGCAAATCGCGCTTATTGTACTGGATCACGATCGGCATCTCATCGATGTTGTATCCGTACTCCTCAAGGTTTTCCTGAAGATTGGTCAGGGACTCGATGTTCTCGTCCATTTTTTCGGCCTGGCTGTCGGCGACAAACACCAGCCCGTCGGCACCCCGCAAAACCAGTTTGCGCGTCGCGTTGTAATACACCTGTCCGGGGACCGTGTACAACTGAAACTTGGCCGCGAATCCGTTAATGGAACCGATATTAATCGGCAGGAAATCGAAATAAAGCGTCCGGTCCGCTTCCGGCGCCAGTGAGATCATCTTGCCTTTACTCGTGGCCGGCACCTTCTTGTGCACGTAAATCAAATTGGTCGTCTTGCCCGACAGACCCGGCCCGTAATAGACAATCTTGCAGGTGACCTCTCTGGTTGCATAGTTTATTGAGACCATGGCTTCCTTTTCTACTGTGTCCTGGTGTTTAGTTGCTACTGCCTATCTTGGTTATGGCATTCTTGATTTCAAGACGGATCAGTCCGATATTTACGTCTTGCTCCGCCGTCACCACCAAAATGCCCAATCCCGCGTCCGCGAAAAACAGCTTGCCGGTGTTCGCTTCAATGGTTATCTGCTTCAATGCCGATTGTTGCATCCGTTCCAGAGATTTCTGAATCGTGCTCGTGATCGATGCCGCCAGGGCGCCGATCGCATCATCTTCCAATGACGTGTCCAGATCCGCCGCAATGACGATGCCGTCATTGCCAACCACCATCGAGCCGGTGATTCCGCTGGTCTTGTTCAGTTCATCAAGTATTTGATACATATTGCTCCTCCGGGCGTGATGACAACAAACTGCCATACCGTTCGGATATAAATCTCTTTACTATGTCGGTTGCCTGCGTGATTCGTATACCCAGAAGATCGTCCGTCTCCTGATGCGACAAAACCAGCAGATTGAATTCTCCTATCCGCGTGATTGCGAGTTTCTTCTGCTCGAACGTCAAATCCATCCGATCCGGGCCGTCATTGGTCACCTGGCGCCGCAACACGTCCGCCACGGCCTGGCGAAACAACAGACTCATCGGCGCCCAGGCATCGGGTTCCGCGTCGCCACGGCAAAACACCGCGGTCGTCAGGCCCTCCCGGTCGATCACCGCCGCCAGCACGACGGCATGATGCTCGCCGAGATACCGCACCGCCCGTTCGAATCCGTTGGTGTCATGCGATACCTGCGTGTCCGGCGAATCCGATTCGACCGGATGAGACGAAACGGCACGCTCCGGCCTTGAATATCCGGGGATGGTTTCTTCCGCGCGCGGATGTTCCGACTGCTGATAGATGGCTCGTTGCCGCGACGGTCGTGCGCTTTCCGTATGCATCGACATCCAGATTCGGGCCACGAACGGAGCCACCGCGATCTGAAGCAGAATCGCCGGGAAATACCGTGTGATTCCCAATGTCAATGCCACCGTAAGACTCATCGAGTACATCGCGGAAATGATGAGCCCGAAAATCGTGCCCAGCATTACCCGATACAGCAAAGTCAGACCTGCCCCCTTGAAAATATCCAGCCAGGATGTACCGAGACGCAGGAAGTAAAAAACCAGCATGTAGTACCCGATCTCAAAGATCGTGTACACGAAGAATCCGGTGCCCGTGGTAAAACCGAGTCTCTCCGGAAAAACCACCAGCGACCCGACAATCAACAGGCAGGACCAGAGCAGTACCTGTGAATTCTCTTTCATTGCCATATTCATCTCGATTATCCTATCCGTCACATTTTATGTATATCGACTTTTTCCAGAAGCGCTGTCAGTCTCAGCCGCAACGTTCCCAGGTTGATCTGTTCATTGGCCTTGATCAATAACATGGCGTCATCGATCGGCATAAAGTTTACGACCAATCCCTCCGCTTCCAGCAAAACATTTTCATATTTCCCGAACGGCGACTGCTCCACCTGGGATTGCACCACCCGTTCGATATCCTTTGCCAGCGCGCCGTACAGATCCGGCTCCTGGGAGGAATTCCACACCGATTCGGCCACCAGTCCCTCGTTGTTGATCAACAAAACGCCTTCAATACCCGGCAGATTGGCCAGAACGTCGATCATTTCCTTCATCGTAATGGTCTCGACCGGTTGCGGCTTCGGCGACGGAGTTTCTTCGGCCACGTCCTCAACCGGCTTCGGAACCTCGGTCGGATCGATCACGCGCGCCGCTTCCATCGGAAGCTTCTTGGCAATCTCCAGCAGTTTGTTCACATGCTGATTGTTGGGATCGACCCGCTGAAGTTTGTCCAGAATTCGCGTCGCCTTGGCAAATTCACCCTTGTAGATAAAAATCTCAGACAGCAGCAAATCGGTGGCGTGGCTGTTGCCGTCAAGGTCAACGGCTTTTTCCACCTCCATCTGCGCCCAGTCGTACAATCCTTTGTCGAGATTGATCTTGGCCATCACCATATGGGCCGACCCGTAATTGGCATGGATCCGAAGACCATTCTGACAAACGCGAAAAGCCTTGTCGAGTTCACCCTTCTTGCGATACGCTTCCGCCAACGCGGCAAAAATCTGCGAGTTGGGATTCTCGTCAAGGATTTTATTGCACTTGGCTATCCTGTCTTCAAGTTCTGTTACATCGGGCATATACTAACGCTCCTAAGAGGTCGCCAAGCTAATTAAAGACAGTAAGTTATAATTGGCCATTTTTTACCATTCCCGTAAATATAATGGACAACAAAACTTATGTCAATAGATTAACCGTCACCCCAGGATTTTTCTCGTTTGATACAATCCCACCAGCCAGGTTATCGCCATCATCACATAAAACGCAGTCGTCATGAATCCCGGCAATTGAAAGGCGTTTACTCTAAATCCTCAACCGGATTCTCCCCGTACGAAAAGCGCACCAGCGACATGATTTTCAGCGACCATACCAGGCAGACTATGGCGCACAATAACAAAATCAAGTTAAAAATCGACGCGGTCGAATACAACTCGGCGGTATCGATCGCCGCGCGCGCCGGCTCCGCATTGAACAGAGCGGTCAACACGACGCCCCCTGTCATGAGTATGTTTTTTTTCATTATGACGCACCTCTTACCATTCGTACCACGCGATCCGCCTTGCGCATCGAGCCGATCAGATTTTCATCGATCTGGTACCGCTTGACCAATTCCCGGCGAAGCGCCAGCGGCTCGGAAACTTCTCGACGCACCTTCCCGACGGCCTGACGATACACCCCTTCACCCAGAAAACAATAG
>CAZVNK010000108.1:6839-8267 GCA_964628115.1 uncultured Ignavibacteriaceae bacterium
GCGCCCATCTTTGACTGTCGCCGCAAGAAGGACTTCCCTGTTGCAGGCATCGTAGTCGAATTCTTTCGGAATCTCCGGGCGGTTGTATTCCCGTTGCGGCACCAAGGCTGGTGCCCCTTCACCCAGAAAACAGTAGACGTATTCAAGTTGATGACTGAGCATGTTTTCAAGGGCGGTCATGACCGTATGCAGTCGGACCGGCGCCGGTATTTTCATGATTTCCATGTAAAACTTGTCGAAGGTCGGGCCGGTATCCGCGCCCGGATCGTACCCCGGGAAAAACATCAGAAAGCCACTGCGGAAACTCGACAGGAACTTGTTGTACATCGGATTGCCTTCGCCGATGATTTCCTCGATCAACGAACGGATACGATAAAAGCAGTTATTATACAGCGTGAATAGTATCGTCAGGATAACCTCGTCCTCGTTCTCCACCGATTCGCTTTTCATCTTCGCCCGCCCCGCCGCCTGTACCAATCCGGTGACGATCAGTTTGTAAATCGCGCGATAGGTGACAAACTCCCCGATGGGCGACGTTTCGATCAAATCCGGCATGGTGCGCTCCCCGTTGATCAGCGGCAAAATCTTGAACTCGTCCATCGACAGAGTTATCTCGTCCCGCCTGGTCTTGGTGATCGGCGCCAGCCTGAGCAACACGTCGTCGGGCGGCAAAACCTTCTGAATCTCCACCCATTCGTCGATACGCCGCGTGCCTTCCATGATCACGTTCATGGTGTTCAGTTCCACCGGGAACGCGATTTTTTTCGGCTCGGCGTTTTCAATGAATTTGAATTCCCCCTCTTCCCAGGAGAACAGGTTGTACACGATCTCCTCGATCTGCATACGCAGGCATTCGATAACCTCTTCCTTCTCGAACAGGTTCATGTCGACCAGCGTGGTACCGAGTTGGCGGCCGGTCTGTTTGTGCATGACAATCGCCCGCTCCAAATCGGTTTTGGATATCTTGCCGAGTTTCAACAACAGATTCCCCAGCAAATCCTCGGATGAATTGATCGACGAGGCGTGCATAATGTTCCCACTGCGAAACGCAATTTCCTTCTGCCTCGTGGTAGTCGAAATCTGAAGCACACCGGTCTTTTTCCCGGTCGAAAGAAGTTGCAGAATATCGGGGAACGATACCGTTTTTAAATTACCGGTCAGGCTCATATGCTCACTAAAGTCAACGCCGGAATATCGGATCCGGCGAATTTACATAATTCCATTAATTCTTTTATCTTATCGGGAAAAACAGAGGTAATCTTAACTTTTGCGATGTGCGATTTTTGCCCTACCGTAAGCCGATCCGGCCGTTGCGAATAACCAGTTCCACGGCACCGACTTGCGAGGTCAGGAAAAGGCGTCCCGCATGCCTGTCAAGCAAATCCGACGATCGGGAATCCATTCGGCCCTTATGGGTAAGTGTGTTGC
>CAZVNK010000109.1:0-2446 GCA_964628115.1 uncultured Ignavibacteriaceae bacterium
AGCTACACCGGAAGTGGATTTTTCCTCGGTCCAGGAGCAGATGCAACGCGACTCCGATGAACGCCGGAGCATCCTGGCCTTTTATTTCCAGCCATCGGGAGCGTCGTCAAGCTGTTTTTGAAAACCTGTTCGAATCCGAGGAATTTCAAAATGCCCAGATTCACACTGGGGTGGAAACGCAAACCGCCCTTGTAGGGACCGATGGCACTGTTGAATTCCACGCGGAACCCACGGTTTACCTGCACCACGCCTTTGTCGTCAATCCACGGCGCACGGAACATGATGACCCGTTCGGGTTCAACGATGCGTTCGACAATTTTCGCCTCGATATATTCGGGGTGTTTGTCCAGAACCGGTTCGAGGGATTCCAGGACTTCCTGGACAGCCTGCTGGAATTCCGGCTCTGCGGGGTTTTTTGCCTTTACATTCGTAAAGACAGATTCTAGATACTGATTCATAGGTGACTCCTAATGTTAGCAACAATACATATAGTTACTATATTGCAGAAATCTGCAACGACGCTATTTTAGCCAATTTTGCTTGAAAGTCAACGTCTTTCGACAATAAAATGATGATTTTCCGGCCACCGCGATTCTTTTATCCCGCCTGTCAAAAATCCGCCGCAAAAATCAATTCATATTGACACTTCTTTTGAAAACCGATCTTGTGATTTTTCGTATCTAAATGTATATATGGCTATGCGAATCCACATCCGTAAGACAAGTATAAACTAAAGCAGGAGTAATTCATGAAAAGCATGCAACACGTGCACCCGGGGATTCTGTCAACGCTGGGAATTATGCTGGTAATCGTCATGGCATCGTCAGCGATCGCCGCGCCGCTTAAAGAAATTCCGACTCGCGATCAAATCGACGACGAGTATAAATGGGACCTGACCACATTCAGTGCCTCCGATTCGGCCTGGGAGGCGGAGATTGCCGCAATTGCCGAGGCCATACCGTCGATGGCGAAATACGAGGGGAAACTGGGAACGTCAGCGGATATTCTGGCCGAATGCCTGAATGTCAGCGATTCGCTTCAGTCGGATATTCATCGACTTTATGTCTATGCCAATCTGAAACGAGACGAGGACAACCGGGTTGGAAAATATCAGGAGATGAGTCAGCGCGCATCCTCGGTCTATGGGCAGTTTTATCAGGTCGCGGCGTATATCGAACCGGAAATCACCGCTATTCCGGATGAAACCATACAGTCGTTTTTAAAATCCGGCGGGCCGATTGAGGTGTTTCGATTCTATCTTGAGGATATCGTGCGGCGCAAAGCGCATATCATGAGTCCGGAGGTGGAACGAGTGCTGGCGCTGTCGCGCGACGTGGTGCAAGGCCCCAGGAATATTTTTACCCTGCTCGATGACGCCGATATCACTTACGGCACGGTTCATGACGAGGACGGCAACGAAATCGAACTCACCAAAGAACGCTACAGCAAACTGTCCGACTCGAAAAACCGCAAGGTTCGCAAGGAAGCCAGCGACACATACAATGCCGCGTACAACAAATATCTGAATACTATGGGGGCGTGCCTGGCATCATCGGTCAATGCCGACGTCTTTCAAGCCCGGGCGCGCGGATATGAAACCTGTCTCGAAGCGGGACTTGACGCCAACAATATCCCGACCAGCGTGTTTCATAATCTGGTCAAGGCCGTCAACGAAAATCTTGCGCCGTTGCATAAATATGTCTCATTGCGCAAGAAATATCTTGGATTCGATACTCTCTTTGACTATGACATGTGGTTTCCGCTGATAGAGGGAGTCGACAAGGAATACACGTTCGATGAAGCCAAAGCGTTGGTTCTCAAGGCGCTCAAACCGCTGGGCAAGGAATATATCTCAAATCTCGATATGGGGATGAGTTCCCGCTGGATCGACGTCTATGAAACGCAGGGAAAGGGAAGCGGCGGTTATAGCTGGTGTTCTTACGATGCCCATCCGATCGTTTTGCTTAACTGGAACAAGAGCCTGACCCATGTATACACTCTTGCACATGAGATGGGACACGCCCTGCATTCTTTCTATACGGACAAGCGCGAACCGCCGACTTAGTCCGGGCATTCGTTGTTCTGCGCCGAGGTGGCCTCGACCTGTAACGAATCGATCTTTGCCCGCTACCTGCTGGACAATACCAAAGATCATGCCGAACGCATGTATATCCTGGAAAACTATATCCAGCAGATTATCGGGACGTTTTACTCGCAGGCGATGTTTTCGGAATTCGAACTGCTGATCCACGAAACCGTCGAAAACGGCGGAGCGCTCACGACCGAATCGATGCGCAAGATGTATCGTGAATTGTACCAGAAATATTACGGCCCCGAAATGTTTGTCGAGGAAGGCAAGGATATCGGATAAAGGCGCGTTCTGTCCAGCTTCCGTCGAAAGCATCAGATGTGGGATTTCCTGTTTGAATATAGTTATGGATAACGA
>CAZVNK010000109.1:2456-8265 GCA_964628115.1 uncultured Ignavibacteriaceae bacterium
CTTCTATCAATACGCCACCAGTTATGCCGCCTCGCAGGTTCTGTCGAAAAAGATTCTCGACGGCGAGCCGGGCGCACGTGAGGCATATATCGATTTCATCAGTACCGGCAGTTCCGATTACCCGGTCAACATATTGAAAAAGGCCGGAATCGACATGACCACCACCGAACCGTTTGCCAACGTGATCCAGATATTCTCGGAACTGGTCGACGAGTTCGAAAAGGAATTGCAAAGCCACTGATATTGCGGTTTGACATGCGACCGTTTGATTGCCGCACCCGCCGGGGTGCGGCTTTTTTTTATTGTCGACTTTTTGCCTGCATCTGGACAAATCGTTCGTAATGTGTTATATAATTCGACACGATACGACAAGAATAATAACAAGGAGTTGTCATGCTGAGACTGACGCTTGTTCTGGTCCTGTTGTTTTCGTTCGGCGCTCTGGCCGGCGATACCGACCAGAAGGATGACGTAAAAACCACCGAGGTTCAGAAAGTCACCTCGGAAGCCAAACAGGCCGTTGACACCGATGCGGTGAAACAGCAGGCCGAGGAAACCGTCAAGGAAACCGCGAAAGAAGTTGAAAAAGCCGCGGTGGACACGATCACGACCAAAACCGGCCTGAAGTATATCGACCTGAAAGTCGGCGAGGGCGAATCTCCCAAAACCGGCGACAAGGTCAAAGTGCATTACACCGGCTGGCTGGTCAACGGCAAGAAATTCGACAGCTCGGTCGATCGCGATCAGCCGTTCGAATTCGATATCGGCAAAGGCCGCGTGATCAAGGGTTGGGATGAAGGCGTGATGAGCATGAAAATCGGCGGCAAGCGCAAGCTGATTATCCCGCCGGAGCTGGGATACGGCAAGCGGGGAGCCGGCGGCGTGATTCCCCCCGGCGCCACCCTGATTTTCGACGTGGAACTGCTGGATATCGTGAAATAGACGAAAAACCGGTTGACAATCAGAACCTGTTTTATATTATAGGGTTCGCCTGAATATGCCGGGGGTGTAGCTCAGTGGTAGAGCATCTGCCTTTTAAGCAGGTGGTCGAAGGTTCGATCCCTTCCACCCTCAGAAAAATAGAGAATGCGCCATTAGCTCAGTTGGTAGAGCAACTGACTCTTAATCAGTCGGTCCTGGGTTCGAATCCCCGATGGCGCATTTTTTATTGTACAACGGTTTGGGGCAAGTCGTTGCCATCCTTTTCTTTCCATTACATTCGATAATTTGACTGCCTTTTCATGTTGACATGCAATTCCCTTCCGATATTTGACAGATGAACCGCATTGCGTTTATCTTAATCTGTACCATCGGCTTCATGTTCTGGTTGACTTGCGCCTGCATGGACGACGAGCAAATCGTCATTGCCGTCGATGATGGAACGCAAGAGGCCGAACCTCCTGACACGTCTGATTCCGATGAGCCGATAGATGAAATCGATTTCGACACTGTCATATTCGTTCTCGCCGGTTCCACCGGGGATGGCACCAGTGATAATCCCTTCGGCAGTATTCAGGAAGCAGTCGATTTTCTTGCCGCCGGATCGGATTTCAGTACCATCTTTGTCGGTGCCGGAGTGTATCAGGAATCGATTGTTATAACCACCCCACTGCATATCTCCGGAGGATATAACCCCGACAGTAACTGGGAACATTCATCCCATGATACCACACTCATCAACGGGACATTGATTCAGAATCAGGCTATTGCATTCCTGATTCATAATGTTGATGAATCTGTCACCCTGAGTGATTTATGTATTCGGAGTACGGATGCGGTTGAAACCGGTGCGGGATCGTACGGCATGGTTTGTATGGATTGCGCCGACGTTACACTGCATAATTGTCACATTTATTCCGGCGATGGAATGGCGGGCTATGATGGCATTGCCGGTGTCGATGGCGAAGACGGTGATAATGCCGGCATTGGATGGAACAGCAGACCCGGCCAGAATCCGGTTCGCGGGGGAGAAGGCGGTTGGGGAGCGACCGAGTACCATTCATTCGAACCGGGCGATACCGGTTTGTGCGCCGATGGATCGCGGACGGGCGGTGCGGGCGGCCGCGATTGGCAACATACCGCGCAACCCGGACCGACCGGACTGGATGGAATCAATGGTGCCGGTGGCAGTAATCTGGTTTTCCATTTTCAGGAATACAATGACATGATTCTGCCGGTTGGTGACAGTGGGCAAAATGGGACTGATGGAGAATATGGGTGTGGTGGAGGTGGTGGCAGAGGCGGCATTACCTCATTTGACAAGTACTTCATAATTCCCGGAGGCTGCGGGGGCGGTGGTGGCGCCGGTGCTTATCCGGGAACCGGGGCGAAAAGTGGCGGAACAGGCGGAATGTCGGTGGGAATGTGGGCATATCAAAGCAATGTAACATTGACACAATCGATAATTATTTCCGGCAACGGTGGCAAAGGTGGTGACGGGGGAATGGGTGGATCCGGAGGCAGTGGCGGATTGGGAGATGAAGGAGAATGGATGCCTATGTTCGCCGAAGGGAATCCCGGCGCACCCGGCGGAAACGGCGGAAAAGGCGGTGATGGCGGCGGCGGCGCCGGTGGAGCATCGTTTGGTATTGCCTATTATGGCGGAACGGTTACATTCGACGACATACAAAACATTACCTATGGAAATTCGGGATTGGGCGGTTGGCCGTATACATCATCCGGCGATACCGGTTTGAAGAAGCAAGTGTATAACATTACTATCAGTCCCGAAAATAAGCAGTAGACCTCGCTCGGTTTTTCATCTTGACAAAATTCCAATTGTACTTACCTTGCAAGTAGAGGTATAAGTCAACGTTGTCGTCTCATCGCAAAAACGAAAAGTCATGTATTCGACTTTGTGTACATTGTAAAAAAAACGTCATGATATCTCATGGATTTTACTTATGGTCGTGGTTGCCGTCCGGCTGTTTCTCGCCCGGTTAATATGATCCACCGTCAGGCAACCATTGTCATGCGGTTGTTGAGGGAAGCGTGACATCATCGGCCGGCCCGTGTACTAAAGAAGGGAGGTCAGACAATAATCCGTTTTGAAGTCACTGAGGCGAATTCGGGGGGATGTCTTCAGAAGTATCTCCAGCGTTTAGTCTCGATGTCGTGATAGCATTAACATTTGCAATTACCATTTCAAAAGGGACTGATATGATGAAACGAATCTGTGCATTGGGTGCAGTCACCCTGATTTTGATTGCTGTTTTCGCCGTCTCGGTACTGGGGGGCAGTACCGCCGACAAAAAGCAAATTCAACGAGTTAAAATCGGAACGGCGCCGATTTCCAATCTGGCCGGAACTGAAAAAATAACCAATTATGTCTCTCCCGGCCGAGACGGGAGTATCCGCAGTCTTGGTGTCGATTATACTGAGGACGACCCATTAACCGGCAAGACAATTGGTACCACAACGTATGATTGTCAACATCTTGGCCGATGCACTCGCCAGGTGGACGGCGATAACAACACGCAGATAGTGCATTTCACCTGGATGGTACAATCGGAAACGGTTCTGGGCGGTGATCGCGGGACCGCGTATGAAGCCTGGGATCCGGTTCTCGGCGATTTGGCATTCAAAGGCCCCGATGGCGGCACCGACGTGCATCCGCGTCTGGGAAGTCATGTCAACTATTCCGGGTATGTCGGTCTGGACGTGGCTGATGACGGTCGCGTCGTGATTGCCAACCACCAGGATGAAGGTGTCGGTTATGCCTCGACGGTATGGTTCGATTTCTCGCCTCTGGGTGGATTTTTCTCACCCTATCAGACCAGATTGCCGGATACGGTCATGAGCAGGTTTGCCGCCGATACCAGTCAATTCATGTGGCCGGATATAGACTATCAGGTATACGGCGAAGATACGGTGGTCCACCTTCTTGCTCAGGAGTGCCTCAGTGAAACCAACGAGCGGTACCTTCACTATTTCCGTCATGTCGGTGGTATCTGGGGCGTGTGGGATTCTCTGCCGCATGTTGTCGATACGATCAACAGTATTTCATATGTCGTCGCGTCCTCCCGGGTCAGCCCCAAAGTGGCTTTGGTCTGGCTGGCCAATCCGCCGCTTATACCGGGTGATGGCGAATCCTGGGAACGCGGTTTGGAGCGGGTCAATGACGTCTATTATCAGGTGTCAAATAATATGGGTTTTCAATGGGGGAGCAAGTTCAATATCACCGGATGGGATCCCGCCCAACCCGGGTGGGCCGCTCATACCGATGTTTCCGCCCTGGTGACCGATGATGATATTCTTCATGTCATCTGGAATGCCCGGGAAACAGAACCCGATGGAAGCGGTGGTCTGGGTGACTTTCCTCATTTCTACGGTAGCCGTCTGTTCCACTGGGCGGAAGGCCAGCCCATTCGCACTATCAAGGATGCCAATTGGGATCTGCCGACCGACGGGGCCTGGTGTTACGGAGGCGTCTGGAACGAGATGAGTATCGTCAAAATGCAGATTTCCCAGTGTAACGAGAAACTATATGCCCTGTTCGTGCAATTCAACGATATCCACAACGGCATCGATGATGACTGTTTCGTCAGGGCTTTGTACAACAATGAATATTCAGGCACCGCCAATGGCGAGTTGTTTTTATCGGTGTCCGCCGATGGGGGTTATACCTGGGATATGGCTCGCAATTTAACCAATTCATACAGCTCGGCATGCGATTCATCGCCGCTTCTGGGTGGGACAAAAGAATGTTTTTCGGAGATGTGGCCGTCAATGTCGCGTTTTGGTATGGAAGTGACGGACGGCAATTTCGCGGATGTCCCGGTTTGGAATTCATCGGGATCGTATCCGGGCGAGCACTATCTGGACGTCTTATATATTGACGACAAATATCCCGGTTCATGTGTCCTCGGCTATGGAGCATGGACCGTTAATCCGGTGAAATGGTTCCGAATTCCCTGCATAGTGCCGGATTCCAATGCCGTCTTGCTGGTTACGCCGCCCTATATAGGCAATCCGGCCTGGACCAAGCCCGGTGTACAAAAGGATACGACTTTAAAATTGGAGAATCTGGGTAATATCGAACTGAATATCGCTTCGATCACGGTGGTCGAACAAAGCCCATACAGCGGCTGGTTGACCTACTCGCCGGAGATCACGTCGATCTCCGCCGGTGAAAACAATTACGATTTTATGACCTTGCATATGAATACCGGTGGGGTGATTACGGACAACGGCGTTGTCGCTGAGGGAATCGTCATTTTCACATCCAACTCCATAGGTTCTCCCGATACCGTTGCCGTCAGTCTGATCGTCGCCGACTCGGTGCAGTGGCCGGAATACGCCACCATTCACACCAGGTGCAAGCCGGTCTATGTAAGTAACGTGGCCCAAATGGGCAACAACGGTCAGCCCGGTTCGAACGCCAATGACTGGGGTAACCTGCAGTTTTATGACGACTGCGATACGACCAATAACGCTACCAACGGCGACGACGATATCGCTTGCTATCTATATGAAGCGGCTCCGTTCATTCTCCGCATCGACGGCAATGACACCCTGCTGTCCACGGCCATTTTTGACGCCAACTGGCTTTCAACCGACGGCTTCCGTCCGCAGGAAGGTTTAACCGTCGATTCCTCAAATGGCTCGTATCAGTATGCATACACCGGCAAGTATCTCACCGGTGACTCCCTGATCGCACTCGAAAGCAAGTTCTGGGCGCCGTCAGGTATGCATGACTGCGATTTCATCATTCAGGAGGTTCGCGTGTATTCCAACACCGACGAAGGCTATGACGGTCTGTTCATCGGTGAATTCATGGATTGGGATATTCCTTCGGATTCCGGTTCCG